>JBPCOQ010000051.1:0-29543 GCA_051000095.1 Bryobacteraceae bacterium
CGCCCCCCCCCTCCCCCCCTCCCCCCCCCCCCCCCCCCCCCCCCCCCCCCCCCCCCCCCCCCCCCCCGCCCCCCCCCCCCCCCCCCCCCCCCCCCCACGCCATAAATTCAGATCCATCATCATCTCAATTTCAACGTCGTCAGCGCGAACAGCGCCATTACCAGACCCGCTATCCAGAACCGAATAATAATCTTCGATTCGGGCCAGCCCAGCGCCTCAAAATGATGGTGCAGCGGCGCCATCTTGAAAATGCGCTTCTTGCGCAATTTGTAGCTGCCCACCTGCAGGATCACCGAGAGCGCCTCGATCACATAGACTCCGCCGATGAACGGCAGAAGCAGCTCCTGCTTGATGAGAACCGCCACCACTCCCATGGCTCCACCTAACGCGAGTGAGCCTACATCGCCCATGAAAATTTCCGCGGGATGAGCGTTGTACCACAGGAATCCCAGTGAGGCCCCGACCAGGGCTCCGCAAAATATGACAAGCTCGGACGCTCCGGCCACGCGCGACAAATCCAGATACTCCGCGAAGCGAGCGTGCCCCGTCACATACGCCAGCACGGTCATGGCGCCAGAGGCTATGATCATCAGCCCGATCGCCAGGCCATCCAAGCCATCCGTCAAATTCACGGCATTCGACGCTCCCACCATGACAAACGAGATGAATAGATAAAAGCCGGCAAATGCCAGCGCGTATGTAAACGGATTGTGCACTAGCTGTTCAATCAGCAGATCCGGCTTGAACTGTTTCATAAAAGGCACGTTGAGGTTGGTAGCGTAGGCCTTTTCCGCGTGCAGCAGCAATAGCATGAAACCTAGAATCAGCGCCGCGCCGATCTGCAGCAGAATTTTCTGGAGCGCCGTCAATCCAAGATTTCGCATCCGGCGGACCTTGGTATAGTCGTCCCAGAATCCGATAGCCCCGTAGCTGATCAGGCCGTACAATGCGATCCATACATACGGATTGCGCAGATTTGCCCAGAGCAGCGTGGGGACCACGACCGAGATGACGATCAGCAGCCCGCCCATGGTCGGCGTGCCGGCCTTCTTGATGTGAGACTTGGGACCGTCCTCGCGAATGTATTGGCCAATCTGAAAAGCGCGCAGCCGGGCGATCAACCACGGCCCCAAGACGATGCACAGCACCAAAGCCGTCAGGCTCGAGAGCGCCGTTCGAACAGTGGAGTACGAGAACACCCGGAAGGGGGTGAACACGTGAAACAGCTTCTCGTAAAAGAGCCAATACAGCATGCTAGGGACTGGCCAGGAACCTTTCCAAGGCCCGTTCTACCTGGGTTCCCCGCGAACCCTTAAAGAGAATCGCGTCGCCCTCACGCGCGATTTGCCTGACTTGGTCGCCAGCCGGAACTGGGTCTTCGAAAAAAAACGCGGCGCCGGAATTGAATCCCGCTTCAATAGCTCCATCTACCATTTCGCGAGCGGCGCCGCGTATTCCAACTAGCACAGAGATCCCGCTTTCCACGGCGTAGCTTCCTACGCCGCGGTGCAGGCACTCGGACCAACGGCCGAGTTCGAGCATCTCCCCCAACACGGCGATGCGCCGCCGGGCCGGTGTATCCCGGAGCACGTCCAGCATGGCCCGCGCCGCATCGGGATTGGAGTTATAGCAATCGTTAAAGATCGTCATGCCGTTGAGACGAATGCGCTCACCGCGCATCTTGCCTGGCTTTAGATCGCGAACAGCGCTCCGCAGGCGCTCGGGCCCAATGCCGTACAGCCCGGCTACGGCGATTCCCGCGAGGATGTTCAAGATGCCGTGGCGTCCGGTCAGCGATGTTTCAAAGGCCGTATCGCCCACCCGGAAGCGAGCCCCGCCGTCCGGCAGATACTCGACATCGATGGCGCGTATATCCGCGATTTCGCTCAGGCCGTAGGTCACCACGGGACCCGGATGTGTGTTGCGGAATTCGAGAACTCGCGCGTCGTCTGCATTTAAGACCGCTATGCCATCCGGCGGCAACGCTTCCACCAGCTCGCGCTTCGCGGACGCAATCTCTTCAATCGATTCGAAGCCTTCGATATGGGCGTAGCCAACGTTGGTCACAACAGCAATGCGGGGGCGGGCGATCTTTGCAAGCTCGCGGATCTCTCCCGCGTGATTCATGCCGATTTCGAGGACTGCGACGCGGGCGTCCTCGGGCAGCCTCAGTACCGAGAGAGGAAGGCCGACATGATTGTTGAAATTACCTTCCGTCTTGCCGACCGGCATTGCGGTAGCCAGCAATGCCGCAATTACGTCTTTGGTTGAAGTTTTTCCGGCGCTGCCAGTGATGGCGATTACATCGCCATCCCATCTCTCGCGCGCTTCGGATGCAAATTGCTGAAGAGCTTTGAGAGTGTCCGGCACGACGATCACCGGGCCAGGCGCGGGTTGTTCGGCGATGACTTTGGACGCGCCGCGCGCCAGCGCTTCCGCGATGTATTGGTTGCCGTCGTGGTTGGGACCGCGTAGCGCGAAGAACACATCGCCGGGCTGTAGAGTTCGGGTGTCGACGCTGTATGTGGCACATGCTTTAGCTTGTGTCAGATCAACTCTCATCCGCGCAGCGCCTTCTTCGCGACTTCGCGGTCGTCAAAGTGAATGGTCTGGTCCTTGAATACTTGATACGTTTCGTGCCCCTTTCCAGCCAGAATCACAATATCCCCTTCGCGGGCTTCGTTGATTGCCGCCTGGATGGCCTTTTCACGCTTGGGCTCGATCAAGTGCGGCACGTCATAGCGGCGTAGTCCGACCAGCGCGTCGTTCATGATCGCAATCGGATCTTCCGAACGCGGGTTGTCGGACGTGAGGACGACAAAATCGCTTCCTTGCGCGGCGGCCATGGCCATCAAGGGACGCTTCGCGCGATCGCGATCGCCGCCGCAACCGAACAGCGTGATCACCCGCCGTGGCTTTAGATCACGAGCGACCGCAATGACGTTCCGGAGCGCGTCATCGGTGTGGGCGTAATCGACGATCACCATGAAAGGCTGCCCTTCGTTGACGCGCTCGAAGCGTCCGGGAACCGCTTGGCATTCGACGATACCGGCGGCGATGATGTCCCAATCGAGACCGTAGCTCAACGCCGTCCCACACGCAGCCAGGATATTGTAAGCGTTGATGCGACCGATTAGCGGCGATGCGATCGGAATCTTCTGGGCCGCATGCTGGATCGTAAACCGCAAGCCGTCGAAACCGGCGGTCAGATCGGTGGCCCGTAGATCCGCTCCCGCTTCAAAGCCGTAACGCAACATCCGGGTCCCCTCCGGAACTGTGATTTGCCGCCCGTAAGCGTCATCTGAATTGACGACTGCCCATCTTGGCTTCGCGGCAAACAATTCCCGCTTCGCGGCGAAATAGTTCTCCATCGTGCCGTGAAAATCCAGGTGATCCCTCGTGAGATTCGTGAAGACCGCGGTGTGGAAGGAAATTCCGTAAACTCTCCCAAGCGCGAGCGCGTGAGAAGAGACTTCCATTGTGACATGCGTTCCGCCGGCGCGCTCGGTTTCGGCAAGGATACGATACACGTCCAGCGACTCGGGCGTGGTGTTCACTGCTGGAAGGATTTTGCCTGCCAGCCGGTATTCGATCGTTCCGATCAGAGATGTGATCTTCCCGGCGGCTCGCAAGATCGAATCGACGAGAATAGACGTAGTAGTTTTCCCATTTGTGCCGGTGATCGCGCCGACGCATAGCCGTTCATCCGGCTTCTGATAGAAATTGCGCGCGGCCAGAGCGAGCGCTTTACGGCCGTGTGGAACCCGGATGCCTTCCGATTCGCTGACGACGGCCACCGCCCCTTTATCCAACGCCGAGAGAGCGAATTCACGCCCATCCACTTTCGACCCGGGAAAAGCGAAAAACAAGTAACCGGGCTGCACGCGCCGGGAATCATACTCCAGGCCAGAGACGCGAGCGGACAACAGCTCTAGCGGCAGTTCCGTAAGCAGCGGAACTCCGGCCAGAACTTGCTGCAACGTCATGTAATCCCGCAATACCGAGTGGCACAGGCATTCTTGCCTGTGTGGTCCTGAGACGAATAAACCCTCGGACCCACCAATTCCTTATGCCTTATTACGAGCGCAACCTCCCCCACTGGCATCCGGAGGGCGCTGCGCTGTTCCTGACGTGGCGCCTGCATGGCACGTGCGCTCACTTTACAAAAAACAAAACCTCGTCGCCTGGCCAAAACTTCCTCGCCTTTGACCGCGCCCTCGATAACGCCGTCACCGGGCCCAAGTGGCTGCTCCAGGCCGAGATCGCAAGGCTCGTCATGGAAGCTATCCAATTCGGAGCGCGGCAACTCAACCTCTACAACTTGCATGCTTTCTGCATCATGCCCAACCACGTTCACGTAGTGCTCATTCCCCAAGCCCCAGTTCCAAAGATCACCAAATCCATCAAAGGATTTACAGCGCGTACTTGCAACCAGGCGCTTGGCCGTGTCGGCGAGCATTTTTGGCACGATGAAAGCTTCGATCATTGGGCACGCGATTCGGATGAGTTGGGCCGCATCATTCGGTATACCGAGAGGAATCCGGTGACTGCTGGGCTGGTTGATTCTCCGGAAGAGTGGACTTGGTCTAGTGCGAGTCATTGCGTCTAAGTGCAACACAGGCAAGAATGCGCTTGCGCACGTGCCGTGCCTGTGTCACTCGCTCACTCCAGCTCCAAGCGGATTATGGCGCCATTCGGTAAAACATTGCCCGGGGCTGGAGTTTGCCCACGGACCAGTCCCGTTCTCGCTCCCACAAATTCAACCGGCATGCCGGACGCCGCCGACTTTTGGACTACGTCCCTCACCGTCATCCCCTGAAAATTCGGCACCGTTGGTCCGATTAAAAAAGGCCGCTGGCCGTCGGGAGCAGGTTCGCTCTCTTCAACCAGCGGCTGAGGGACAGAAGAGGCCAAATCGGTGAGAGCAAGGTCGTTGTCATCGGCTTTGCTCTCAGCGGGATCGGGGAGTGGACTGTCAGGAAGATCCTTCGGTACGTTCAAAAGGCGCAGGGCAGCCGCGGCAACTTCGCGGAATACGGGAGCCGCAGCCGGGCCGCCGTAGCCCGCCAGACCCGAGGCTCCATTCACGGTGACGACCACCACCACCGCCGGATCGTTCACGGGCGCAAAGCCCATGAAGGACGCGTTATACATATGCGTGTAGACATGCGCTTTCTGATCGAAGATTTGCGCGGTTCCGGTTTTACCAGCCGAAGAATAGCCCGGGATATGAGCGTATTTAAAACCGGTTCCCCAGGGCTTGTCGACTACGCCGCGCATCATATGACGCATTGTGATCGCTGTCTCTGGCCGGATAATTCGGACCGGCGGCTCGGCGGGCGTATCCAAAAGCAGTTTCGGCTTCACCAAATATCCGCCGTTCGCGATCACCGAACACGCTCGCGCTAACTGCAGCGCCGTCACGCTGACCTCGTGCCCCATGGCCACCGAGGCGATCGAGCCTCTCTCCCAACGCTTCAGCGGGCGGAGGATGCCGGCCGACTCGCCCGGCAGCGGCAACCCGCCGCGTTTGCCAAAGCCGAAGCGACGCACATAGTCATACAGGTTCTTCTCACCGACTTTTAAGCCGACATTGATCGCGCCGATATTGCTCGATCGCGCCAGGACATCTTCCATCGGCAAGGACGAATAACTGTTATGGTCGTGAATGGTGCGCCCGAACAAGGTAATGTGGCCATTGCCGCACGGAATGATCGTTTCCGGCCGGAAGCGGGTGGTCTCAAGCGCCGCGGTGATGGTGATTACTTTGAACACCGATCCGGGTTCAAACGGCGTCGTGACAGCGAGATTCGAACGCCCGCTTACATCGCCTCCCGGCATGGGCCGGATGTTCGGATCGTAGGTCGGGTAATTGGCCATGGCCAGAATCTCGCCTGTTTTCGGATTCATCGCGACTAAGCTGCCTGACTTGCATTTGTGAGCGATGACGGATTTCTTAAGCTCGTTTTCAGCGATGTATTGAAGCCGGTTGTGGAGAGTCAGCCGGATCGTTTTCCCCGGCGTTGCCTCGCTGTCCAACTTGGATGAACGGCCTCGCTGTCTTACGTCCACCACCAGGCGAATAGCGCCGTCATGTCCTTGCAGGTCTTCGTCCAGACCCTGTTCAATCCCGGCATTCCCTTTCTCTTCAAAATCGACGCCTCCGAGGACGTGCGCCGCGATCGAGTCCAGGGCATACACGCGCTTGCTCTCGGTTCGGAACTCGATCCAGTCGAGCTTCAGATTCCGCAAGCGATCGGCTTCCTCAGCCGTGACCTTGCGTTTTACCCACATGAATCCGCGATGATTATCTTGCGCGAGCTTCATCTTTCCGGCCAGATCGCGGGGGTTGAGATCTAGAATGCTCGAGAAAATGTCGGCGGCAACCGAAAGGTCGGGAACTCGCATGGGATTGACGCACACTGAATCCACCGGAGTGCTGATGGCGAGCGCCTGACCGGTACGGTCGAGAATAGCGCCCCGCGGCGCCTGTATATCGAGCAGCTTTTCCTGTTGGTCTTTAGCGAGCTCGCTGTAATAAGAGTGATCCACCACCTGCAGCTTGATCAGGCGCAAAACAATCACGGCGGCCCACGCCAGAATGAGCCAGGCGAGCAGCGTTACTCGTTTCGCGGATGGGGCTTGCAAGGAACACCTCGGTCTAGCGGTTGGAAGCCTGTGCGCCGTGCATGGCCGGTACGGGCTCCAATCGTTGGGCCAGAGTGCCTTCCGGCTTTCCCTGCAAATAGACGATCTTTTGAGGGTCCGGATCGATGAAGCTCTGCTTCAAGGCCAGGCGCTCCAGCCGGTCCGGGCTGGTTAGCTTGGCTTCCTTGAGATCAAGCACGCTGCGCTCGGCGGCCAGCCGCTGCCTGTCCTGGCGGAGCGCTTCGATTTTGTAGCCTTCTACCATGCCGTACAGCACGGGCGATAGCAGCGCAACCACCGCCAGGGTAGCCGTGAAGGCGCTTCCGATCGAGCGCCAACAGACACGCCCCGCGCGCGGGTCAGCCTGCCGAACCACCCGGGAGTTGTCGATGCGCTTGGCAAAGAAGTAGGTTTGTTCGTTCGCAACGGGGCGTATGCGAAACGGATTGTCTTTACGAGAGCGGACCGGGGATGCGACCTCGTCGTATCCTTTGGTCATCGAGAGCCGGTCGAGAATGCCTGCTATTGTCGCCATCTTATACTTGTCTCCGAATCCTCACTCATCTCCACTGCCCGCAATTTCGCGCTGCGCGACGCGGGATTGGATGCTACCTCTTCGGCCGGCGGCCTGATCACATGACGCGTCAGCAGAACGGCTTGGCCCCCACGGGCCAGATCTTGAAAGCTGTGCTTTACTTTG
This sequence comes from Bryobacteraceae bacterium, assembly GCA_051000095.1. Taxonomy (GTDB): domain Bacteria; phylum Acidobacteriota; class Terriglobia; order Bryobacterales; family Bryobacteraceae; genus JBBSHP01. The sequence continues at coordinate 7,349 of JBPCOQ010000051.1, forward strand.
CGATCCTCAAGCGACATAAACGTGATAATCACCACCCGCCCGCCCGGTTTGGTGAGCCGCGGCGCCAGCGACAAAAGCGCATCCAGCTCGTCTAGTTCCCGATTGACCGCAATCCGAAGCGCCATGAAGGTCTGCGTACCCGGATGCAAGCGACCCGTTCTGGGAGCAGCCTCTTCGATCACGCGCGCAAGCTGGCGAGTGGTCTGAAGCGGCCGCGCCCGAACGATTGCTCTGGCTATCCTCCGCGACCTCCTTTCCTCGCCGAATTGATAGATCAGATCGGCAAGGTCTCTTTCTGGCGTAAAATTGATCAGCTCGGCGGCTGATTCTCCCCGGCTCCGGTCCATTCGCATGTCCAGAGGCCCGTCCGACATCAGAGAAAATCCCCGCTCCGGCTCCGTGAGCTGAAACCGGCTCACACCCAAATCCGCTAAGAGGCCATCCACCTGCTCCACGCCCTGAGCGGCCAGCGCAGCCGGGAGGTCCGAGAAGGAACCGTGGTGTAGCCGAACCCGATCCGCGACGGGCGCTATCTGTGCTTGTGCCAATTTCTGCGATTCGGCGTCCCGATCGTTCCCGATCACAAATCCGGTGGTCAGAGCCGCGGCGATCGCGGCCGTATGCCCCGCCAAACCCATCGTGGCGTCCAGGTAGATCCCGTCCGGACGGATGGCGAGGTACTCCAGCGCCTCGCCCAACATCACCGGTACGTGCATACATGGCCGCTATTTCAATCCGTTCTGCTTTGCCAGCTTCAGCTTCTCCGCCAGGTTCTCCCGGGCCAAGCGCTGCTGCTCGTCATAGATTTCTTTGCTGAAAACGCTAACCGCATCCTGAATACATTGCAGCCAGACCTGCTGATTTTCGAGCTTTAGATCGCGGCGGAGCTCGGTCGGAAGAAGCACGCGGCCCTGAGCGTCTATCTCGGAATCGGCGCCATAATGATCGGCCATAAACCGGATGTGCTCCGCCACCTCGGGGTCCTGCGTCATCTCCGCCAGCCTTTTTTCATTGGCCTGCCATACCGAAATCGGGTATAGTCGAGCTATGCGCGTGTCCAGGCAAGTGACAAACAACTTTTCGTCTCCAAGGTACTGTTGGAAGTTCACCGGCAATTTCAGTCGGCCTTTCTCATCCACTCTGGCCGAATAGAAGCCCCGAGGGGCGCCCACAGACACTGAGTTGGGTTCTTCCGCCACTTATTTTCACTTCGGCCCACTTCCGGCCACTGACAGATAGTGCCACAGAGCACCGGAAAATTGCAAGCTTTTTTCCGGCTACGAGTACCAGATTTATCAGCTTAGGCGATGAAGAGGCGAAATGAGCGTTTCCCTGTACGATTTGGACCCTGGCGCGGAGTGTCCGGAGTTGGTTCGGATGATCGTCGAAATCCCGAAGAACTCGTCAAACAAGTACGAATATAACCGTGAATTGGGTGTATTCCGGCTGGATCGGACGCCATACTCCCCGGTTCACTACCCGGGAGACTACGGGTTTATCCCTGGCACTCTAGCTTCCGATGGCGACCCCATGGACGTTCTGGTCCTTGTAGAAGAGCCGAGTTTCACGGGTTGCCTGATCGAGGTACGGCCGGTGGGCGTATTAAATATGATCGATCAGGACGAGACCGACCAGAAGATTCTGGCGGTGCCGAACCGGAACCCTCGGTACGATCAAGTCCATACCCTCGATCAGATTTTCGCGCACGTGCACCGCGAAATCGAGCACTTCTTCACCATCTATAAGGAGCTGGAGGAGCGGACGACCGCGACGCTGGGGTGGGGAGATCCGAAAGACGCGCGCAAGGTGATCGTGGAAAGCCGGAACAGGTATCTGAGTAGCACCGGCATTCCGTAACGTGGAGCAGGCGATCTCGTCGCCTGTTTTATAGGTACGGCGCATCTTTCACGCGTGCGCGCGTTTTTTGGTGGACGCTGCTAGGTCCTCCATCTGAAGCGTGCGGCGCATTTTAAGAGGAATTCGCCACCGATTCGGGCAAGATGCGCCGCACGGCCCATACCGGCAAGAATGCCGGTGCCACTCCGGCGGAAGCTGAGACAGAAAGCCTTCGAGCGATTTGATTATAGGGGTGAGGTGTGCGGTACCCAAGGGAGCGTTCCCGGCAAGCTGTTGAAAAAAGAGGAAATTGAGTTTGGGCGCGCGCGTGACCGGCCGGCGCGGGGGCCTTCTGCCGATTTACTCCGGCTTGGTTGCGTAATAGCCTTTGCGGGCTTGCACCTTCAGCTCTTTCTCGGGTGTGTGGATCTCGATGCGCCGGAACTTACCGTCCTTGACGGCGTTGGTGGGCGTGTAGGCAATCGCGTATTGACTGCGCATCTCGTCCTGTAGTTGCGTAAATGCATCCTGCAGACTGATCTTGCGATCGATATGGAACACACGCCCGCCGGTGTCTTCGGCCATCCTGCGTAGCGCTGAATCGCTCACGCCACCAAACGTAAATCCGCCACCCGAATAGAAACCACGGTCGACGTAGTAGAAGCCATAGATGATCGCGTCGGCCTTCTGCGCCGCCTCAACGGCCTGCTCAATTTTGTAGCGGCTGCCCTGATCTTCGCCATCCGTAATCAGCACCAAAACCTTGCGACCTACCTGACCGCGCAACTGATCACTCGTAGCCAGATATACGGCATCATAGAGGATTGTGCCGCGCGGCTGGTATACGGTGGGGACCGGCCCGGGATGCAGCCCCCCGACACTCGAATTCACCTTTAATCCTTCCAGACCGGCTCGCAGAAGTTTAGGCGAATTGGTGTAATCCTGCAAGAGGTCGGCATCGGCGCCAAAACTGATCAGGAACGCCAGGTCCTTCTTGCGTAGAACCTGCCCGAAGAACTGCGATGCCGCATTCTGCTCAATGCCAATCAGATTCTCCTGGCTTGCACTGACATCGATCAGCAGACCAATCGTGAGAGGGAGATCTGTCTCGCGCGCGAAGTATTTTATGTCCTGCGGCTTGCCGTCTTCGAACAGCGAGAACTGATTCTTCTCGAGATTGCCCACCAAGCCTCCACGCTTGTTGCGGACTGTGAAGAAAATATTAACGATGTCAACATCCACCTTGATTGTGGGCGCATCCTGAGCGATCATGACGGAACACATTACCAGGCCCGCCAGAAACACGCTCAACATCACCCAGGCAAATACACGCATAGCTCTATAGTCGCCTTATATAGTGGTAGATGCGCGGTCCCAAAATCCAGTTCCATGCGGAAAGCAATTCTTCATCTAAAGAAATCAGATCCCGTGTTAGCGGGCGTCATTGAGCGGGTCGGGCCGTATCGAATTGAATATCGCGAGCCTGAATTCGAGACCCTGGTCCGATCGATTGTTTATCAGCAGATCAGCGGAAAGGTCGCGGCGGCGATTCTGGAACGGGTGCACGCCCTTGTTCCGAAGCGCAGATTGACTCCGGGGTCCATACTCAAGCTAACGCCGGAGCAGTTGCGATCGGCCGGATTATCGGGCCAGAAGGCCGCCTACATCCGCGATTTAGCGGAACATACCAAAGCCCGGCGGGTGAATTTCGCATTGATTGGCGATCTGCCCGACCAAGACGTCATCGAGCACCTTACCAGGGTAAAGGGGATTGGAGTCTGGACGGCGCACATGTTTCTGATGTTCGCCTTGCGCCGTCACGATATACTGCCGACCACCGACCTGGGCGTGCGCATGGCCATTCGAAAAGCCTACGAGCTGGAGGAGTTGCCCAATTCAAAGCAGATCGAGCAGTTGGCGGCGGCTTGGAGGCCGTATTGTTCGGTGGCCACCTGGTATTTATGGCGCAGCTTGGAGGGGCCAGCGAAGCTGTAGGATTCTTCCCTAAGAAACAAACTATATTTTCTGCCCCTTCGCGAACATTGTCTTTTCTAGGAACGTCGGCGGATACCGGTCCGTGTCCTGCAAGCTTGAACGTGCCGAAGTCTTTGTACCACTCGCCGTCCAGAACCTCCGGGTCACTTTCAATCCACGTAATTAGTGCTTGCATGTCCGTAACTGAAACGTTTCGCTCTCGGAGCCTGTCGAGCAAATGCATCCTAATACCTTTGGGAAGGCTATTCCACTGAATGAAAGGCATCGCACTTTCAAAGCTATTGTGGAAAAATAAGCCGGTCGAGTCGCTGTTTGAGAACGTCGATCCGCTCGGGGTCGTTGGTTTCCTGAAGTTCTTTTGCCAGCTCCGCAAGGTGCGCTTGCTTTATCGACGCGAGCCGTTCGATCAATGCAGCCGCTGAGGACGTATCCAGCAACTCCGTCAGTGTTTGAGCGGGGTCGAGCGCTATCGCCGCTTCCGTCAGGGTCTCTTTCGCAATACCCTTCGCCGCGTCCGTAATTGACCGGCGGGATAGCGTGATTGTTCCACCTCGCTTGCCGCTATCGTGAATTCATCCTCGGCAACGTCTTTGAGATATTGGCTTAATGTCAACACAACCATTATTCTAGTCTCACACTGCTAACCTAGATTCTTAATGGCAGATCGCAAGTTACAGATCATCCCTCTCGGCGGACTCGGAGAGTTTGGGATGAACTCCATGGCAATTCGCTATGGAGAGGACATTATCGTGGTCGACGCCGGAATGATGTTCCCCGACGCTGAGCTGCTCGGCGTCGATATCGTCACGCCGGACTTTGCCTACCTCGAGCAGAACCGCCAGCACGTTCGCGCGCTGATTCTGACACACGGGCACGAGGACCACATCGGCGCGGTGCCGTTTCTATTGGGCCAGCTCGAGATTCCCGTATACGGAACCGCGTTCACGCTCGGGCTGGTGGAACGCCGGCTGGATGAACATGAGCTGCTCGAGGGAGCGAAGCTGAATCGGGTGAAAGCGGGCCAGACGGTTCAGATCGGGCCGTTCTCTGTCGAATTCATCCGCGTAACGCACTCGATCGTGAGCGCGATGGCGGTAGCGATCACGACGCCGCTGGGCGTGATTATTCACACCGGCGACTTCAAAGTAGACCCGACACCCACCGACAACGAGCTCTTCGACTTACACACCTTCGCGGAGTACGGCAAGCGCGGCGTGCTGCTGCTGATGTCGGATTCGACCAACGTCGATCGACCCGGCTACACCGAGAGCGAGCGCGCCGTTCTGCCGCGGCTCGAGGATATTTTCTACCGGAGCGAGCGGCGGCTAGTGATCTCCTGCTTCAGCTCTTCCATACACCGCCTGCAGACCATTCTCGATCTGGCCCAGGAATACGGCCGCAAGGTGGCCTTCCTGGGCCGCAGCCTCAACAACGTCACCGAGATCGCGCACACGCTCGGCCTTTTGCATATACCGGATAACATTCTGCTGCGCCCGCAGGACATCATGCAGATGGCGCCTAATAAGGTGGCGATCATCGCATCCGGCACCCAGGGCGAGCCAATGTCGGCCCTGTCGAGGGTTGCCGTCGATAACCACAAGCACCTCTCGGTGGAACGCGACGACACGGTGGTGCTGAGTTCGCGCATCATTCCCGGTAACGAAAAAGGCATTTACCGGATGATCAATCACTTCGCCAAGCGCGGGGCTGACGTCATCTACGGCACCATGAATCCGCCGGTCCATGTTTCGGGCCATGCCAGCGCCGAAGAGCTGAAGCTGGTGCTGAACCTGGTGCGTCCGCGATATTTTCTACCGATTCACGGCGAGTACCGGCAACTGGCGAAGCACGCGGCACTGGCGCAGCATCTCCGTCGAGTGGGTCTCGAAGACACCTTTGTACTTGAGACCGGCGAGACGCTGGAACTGGACGACCGCGGCGCGCGCAGAGGCCCGCGGGTGACGGTGGGCCGCGTGTGCATTGACTCGGGAACTCTCGACGAAGTGGTGGAGGACATCATCATTCGCGACCGGCGCCACTTATCGGAGGATGGGTTTGTGTTGCCCATCATCGCGATCAACAAGCACACCGGCAAGAGCGAAGGGCTGCCCGAGATCGTGAGCCGCGGATTCGTTTCGTTCGAGGACGCGAACGGCATTTTGCTCGAGGCGCGCCAGGTAGTGGCTAGAACGCTCGAATTGTCGAGCGCGGAAGAGCGCACCGATTGGGGCGTGATGCAGGAAAAGATCCGCGCCGATCTCAAGCGCTTCCTGAATAAGCAGACCCAGCGGCGTCCGCTGATCATGCCCGTGATCCTGGAGGTCTAGCTGGAGCGGTTCGAAGACGCTTCCGGTTTCCGCGGCCAAGCCGAGCGGCGCCTGATTCCGCGGGACGAGCGGGGGTTAGTGCAAATCCTGACCGAGGCAAACCGCACTCGAACACCGATTACGATCGCGGGCGGCTGGACCGGGCTGACGGGCGGAAGCGTTCCGCTTGACGGGTGGCTCGTTTCTCTTAACAAGTTCTGCAACATCCAAGTTGGATCCGGACGAGTAATCGCCGGCGCCGGTGTTTCGCTGAAGGAACTCCAGACCGCGTGCGGGCCCCGGCAGTTCTATGCGCCCGATCCTACCGAGAACACCGCAACCATTGGTGGAACGATCGCGACGAATGCGAGCGGCTCGCGCAGCTTCCGTTACGGCAGCACGCGGGCGCACGTGCTGGCCCTCAAAGTCGCTTTCATCGACGGACAGGTGCGGACATTCCATCGCGGGGAAGCAATCGACTTTGACGTCGCGGCACTCCCCATACCCAACACAACCAAGTACACGGCCGGATATCCGCTTCGTCCCGGGATGGACTGGATCGATCTACTGGTTGGATCGGAGGGCACGCTCGGAATAGTGATTGAAGCCGAACTCCGGTTGCTACCAACCCCCGAGGAGTTGCTCGCGGGCGTGGTGTTCTTTCGCAACGACGCGGAAGCGCTCGAAGCCGTGCAGGCTTGGCGGAGCATCCCGTCGCTCCGGATGCTCGAGTATTTCGATCGCAACTCCCTTCGACTTCTGCGGACCCGATACTCCGAGGTTCCTGAACAGGCTGGCACAGCCCTGCTGATTGAGCAGGAAGGGCCGGACCTGGATGCGCTGGAGGATCGGATTACCGGCGACTCGTGGTTCGCTCTGAGCGACACCGATCGCGAGCGATTCCGGCAGTTCCGGCACGCACTGCCTGAGATGGTGAATGAGATCATGCGGCGGCGCGGATTCCTGAAACTTGGGTCGGATTATGCCGTGCCTCTGGACCGCAACCGCGAGATGCTCGCGTTCTATCATGACCGGCTCAAGGGATTCGACTACGTAATTTTTGGGCACATCGGCGACGCGCATCCGCACGTTAATTTATTGCCGGGCACCCCGGAGCAGTTCGACGCGGGTAAAGAGATTATGCTCGAATTTGCGCGCGAGGGGGTTCGATTGGGCGGCACGGTGTCAGCCGAGCATGGGTTAGGCAAGCGCAAGGCCCACCTGCTCGGGATTCAGTACACTACCGATCCGATCGATGCGATGAGGGCAGTGAAGCGACGGCTGGATCCGCAGTGGCTGATTGGGCGCGGGAACCTGTTTGCGATGCCGGTTTGATTTCATACCCGGTATTCTCAACGGTCAAATCCGAAGCGCCGAAGATCATCGAGTCGGAATGAGAACGGTTTTGCGCAGCCATCCAATACTCCCCAGTCTTTTGCCAAGTCTGCGAAATAAGCGGCTTGCCGACCCAGAATGACAGGTTGGCCGCAGGATGCCCCTCGAGTTTGGTAACCGCAAAGTCGTCTGCATCCACCCAAACCTTCCCGTTGAAAACGTCTTTGGTTTTCACTTTGGGATGCAGCGCTAAAATGTAACAGCGCCGTCCGTCCACAGTTTCGGTTCCAAGGAGCTCGAAATGGTAGTTTTGGTTATTCAGGCGGCCACGGGTTTGCCGGCTGGCGTCTTTCTCAGCGTCGAGCAGGTGTTGAAAGACTCGCTTACTCATACCTTCGACGCCACTCGATTCCAGAACCTGGAAAGTCTTGCCTTCTCCCTTGCTGTACGAGACCCTTACCAGCATTTCGGCATCGCGCTTCATGTGGACATTGCGAAGAACATATTTCCGGGTTACGGAATATTCCGGCAGATTCGCCCGCTTCTGCTCATCGGCGGAAATCATCCGGTTGGCGATCTGGTCCACTGTAAGCCCTGACGGAATCGTGCCAGCCGCGGCAAGCGAGGAACACAGGACGACAAGAACGACGCTAGGGCTCGCCATTAGTGTTTGATCGAGCAAGTCGTGGGCCATCTTATTTGGCTTTGCTGAGCCGACGGAAATAATCCGCAACGGATTCCGAATAGCCAGTGGGCACTGGCTCGGAACCCGCGCTCCGGACTTGCCCGGCCTTCTGATCGTTCACCTTGCGGCGCAGTTCCAACTCGAGCCGCTCGAGCGCCGGGAGCAGTTGCCGCTGAATTCTTTCATCCAATTGGGGGCCGCTCGCCTGACCAATATTTAAGCGCTGGATCTCCTGCATCAGCTGTGCGGCTTCGCGGCCAAGCTGCGCATCCGAAGCCTGGACGTCCTGGCGGGCTTGGCCCAGGTCGCGCGCCGCTTCCCGGAATCCGCCGTCAGCGGCGCCGTAGCCGGGTCCGGCCGGCCCGCCGCCACCGTAGCGTGAGTAGCCTTGGCCATCGCGCTGTCCGGGTTGTTGACCACCTGGTTGATTGCCGGGTTGCCGGCCGGGGACCGCTCCCTCTGGTCGCGGCTCGGTTTGAGGGGAGGGTTGAGCGCCGGGCTGGTCGCCTTTCTGCTGGCCACGACCCTGCACCATCCGCTCCAAGCGGTTGCGTGCGTTTTCGACTCGGGCGAGCGCCTTTTCAGCGCCACTCTTACTTGGGTCTTTGGAGTTGGCGTTTTGCCCGTTGCCCTGCGCCGCGGCCTGCGCATCCTTCAAATCGTCGCGGAGCTTGCCTACGCCTTGCGTAACCGTAGATTCGCGTACCCAGGCATAGATTCCCTGGCCTTGACGGATCATCTCAGCGGCCTTTTTCATCCGGAGCGCCAGCTCATTCTGCTGCATTTCCGCCAGCGCATCGCGCAGCTTGGACGAGACGGCGGGCTGTGACTCCCGCGTCTGGCCGGCGGCGCCCTGCATTTCTTTTTCGAGGCGCTTGACGTCGTCGGCCATTTTGTCCTTCTCGGCGGCCAGACGGTCGTCCTGGCTGGTTTGGCCGGGCTGGCCGAAGGCTTGGCGCAGGCGGTTCTGATAATCCTGCTGATGCGCGGCAAGCTGCTCAGCCTGCTTCACCATCTCGTCCAGGGACTGCTCGGATTGCCGGTGCTGCATGCCGCTCAGGATGTCCTGAGCTTGTTGGAGCTTGCCGGCCGCGCGCTGCTGGCCGGTGTTACCCTGTTGACCCGATGCCTGCCGCATGTCGTCAGTGGCCTGCGCGAGCTTGTCGATGGTCTCCTTGAGCCGCGGATCCGCCAGCGGCTGAGGCCGCCGAGGCAAGTTGCGATTTGCCTGACTGGAAGATTGACTCGAGGCCGGCTGCTGGCTCGATTGTTGCTGACCGGATTGCTGGCCTTGTTGACCTTGTTGACCCTGCTGGCCAGGCTGCTGCGATGATTCGCCGCGCTGCAATTGCTCCATCTGCCGCTTCAACTCTTCGGCCTCGCGCCGGAGCATCTCCTGCTCCCAGCGCTGTTGGAAAGATTGATCGCGCTGGGCCCGCGCGGCGAGCTCCTGCTGGCGGCGCGCCAGCTCCTTCAGTTTTTCCATGGCTTTGTCAACGGCCTGTTGCTGCTGGTCCGAAGCGGATTGTTGCCCGGTTTCGTACTGGTTCTTCTCGGTATCGAGTTCGAGATCGAACAGGTTCTCAAGATCGCGTCCAGCACTCCCAGCGCCACCTCCGCCGTTTTGTTTGCCGAACGCGACCTGAATGTCCCGGAAGCTGGACTCGGCACGTAGCGCATGCTGCAGCGCCTTCTGCTGCGGCTCCAGCGCCTCCTGCCATTTCTGCTGTTTGATCTTGTCGGCACCTTCCATCATGGCCTGCGAAGCCTGTTCCATGTCCTTCACAAAATTCTGGAACTCCTGTCCCGCGCCAGCAAGTTGCCGGGCTTTCATGCGGTCTGCCAAGGACTTTGCCTGGTCTCCTAGTTTGCGTTCCAGATCGGAAAGGAACCTGGCGTCTTCGGCGCTCTCCTTGGGGTTCTTGGCGCCGTTCTTCCGCTCATTAAAAGTCGCGGCGATGATGTCTTTCTGGCGCTGCGAAATCTCGTTGTCGGCCTGCTGCCCGCCGCCACCTCCGCCAGCCTGCTGCGACTGCGAATAGTTGCGCTCGTAAGGCTGCGCTTCGATGAAGTACATGTCGGTTTTGACCGTATGCTGCGCATCGCGCGCCGTTGCGTAGAGGCTGACGATATCGCCGGGGGACATCTTGTAGTCTTCGAGAGCGATGACATGCGTGCCGTTCGAGGTCTTAGCCCCGGGCTGCTTCAACAACGAAACGGACTTTTCCGGACCGCCGTTCACTGCATATTTCAGATCGAGCTCCTGCAATCCGAAATCGTCTTCACCTTCCACCGTCACCGTAACTTCTTCGATCGGGTTCACCTTGGCATCGCGCCCAGGGCGGCTGATTTTGACAGCCGGCGGGCTGTCCTTGCGTGCCTCGATAAAGAAGTCTTCGCTCAGACGCACGTTTTCTCCCGCATCGATCGCAGCGACGTGATACATTCCGTCCTTTTGGATCGGCACGCGAGCATTGAGCCAGTTGCCGGGAACCGCTCCCTCACGGTCGCGGCTCTGTTCTAGCTGGATCTGTTTGTCGTCGCCCAACATCAGCAAGCCCTTCGCCAAAGGTTTATCCGTGAGGATCGCGACCTCCGCTTCAGTCCCTTCGACGGCGCGTAGATCGCCGCCCGGATCCTCAACCGCATCCTTTAGACCGGCCCACTTCGGATAGTGATACGTCACGCGAATCTTCTTTACACCGGGCAGATCGACCACCTTCAGCGTGTAATGCCTGGACGCGACCGACCCCGCTTCGACGTAGTATTCGACGTTCTCAGCTAAACCTCCAAACAGGAACTCGAAGCCGGAGCCTTCGGGCTGCGGCGCCATATTCACTTGCTCCCATTTGGTGGCGCCACGGTACTGCGCGAAGAGCCGCACGTTGCGGGTATTGAAGCCGAGCAGCTTCGCGGTGATCAACTGATCGGATTTTCGACGGACGCTGCGGTCGCCCGGCGTGACAAGGATGTCGTACATCGGAAGCGAGCCGCTCTTGGGAGCGCCGGCCCACAGCAACGAAGTGCCATAGCCGAGGAAACCGGGACCCGCGAAAATCAGCCACAGCAGCACGAAGACGGCCGCGCCCGCCGAGGTGGCAAACCCGAAAATGCGGGCCTTGGGAGCCAGCTTGTCCGGCTCGCTGGCCCGCGCCACGTTCATCGTGTCAGCCGCCAGAAGTTGCACGAAAGGGTCGGCGGTCTGCGAACCGTGCTGAGACTTTTCGGCGATTGTGAGCAGGCGCTGCTCGAAATCGGGAAACTTGGATTCGGCCGTTTTCGCGGCGCTTCGCCGGTTCATGCGGAGCAATGGAATCACGATGCCGAAACCGATGGCCGCGGCGATTGTCACGAACAGCAGGAAGCGGGCGCTCAGGACGCTGGCGTTCGAGAACGCGAGGCGATTGACGATCCAGACTAATACGACAGTGAGCGCGAGGGCCGCCACGGTCGTGAGCGCGGCGCCGCGCGAGATGGCCAACAGCCGCAGCCTGCCTTCGACGCGGCGGAGATACACGTTCAATTGATCGATCGCGTTCATCGAGTGTCCTTTACCGGCAAAACCCTGACCGATACGATTATCACATGGGACGATGCAAAACACAGGCTGGTGCGATTCGTCGAGAACAGGCGAAACCGCCTGTTCCACTCAGCTACAGACGAAGCTACTGCTTCCGCCACGCCGGAAACAATAACGCCTTCACGTCCGGTTTGTCCAGATCGCCTTTGAGAATCACCCGCGCTTTCAGATCGATCCGCTTGGGCGGCGTCTTCCCATTCAGCTTGTCGACCAGAGTGCGAACGGCCTCGTAACCCATGCGGTACGGGTCCTGCACGATCATGGCATCGATGGTTCCGTCCTGGAGCGCTGCCACATGAGCATCGCTGAAATCGAAAGTAACCAGCCGAATCTTGCCGGCCAATCCGCGGGCCTTGAGCGCCTGAATGGCTCCCAGCGAGTTCGCTTCCGCCGAAGCAAACATCCCATCCAAATCGGGATGCGCGGTAAGAATATTCTCCGCGGCCGTTCTGGATTTGGCGCGGTCGGCCATCCCGAATAGCCGGGCCACCACGTGGATGCCGGGATATTCTTTGGCCATCACCTCGTCAAATCCGATTTCGCGATCTACCGTGGACTTGCCGCCCGGCTTATGCATCAACATCGCCACTTTGCCCTTGCCGCGCAGTAAGCCCCCGAGCTTTCGAGCGGCTGTCTCACCCGCCCCATGATTGTCGGTGGCGACAAACGTTACGTAATTGTCCACCGCCAATCCCGAGTCGAAGATCGTGACCGGAATTCCGGCTGCCATGGCGCGCTTTACGGGCGCCACCAGCGCAGTCTGGTCTGTCGCGGAAATCGCCAGGGCGTCCACGTGCCGCGCCACCATCGAATCGACAATCTGAATCTGGCGCGAGTATTCGGTCTCTTCCTCCGGCCCGTTCCACAACACCTCGACGCCGAAATCCCGCTCAGCGTCACGAGCTCCGGCGTGCACCGACATAAAGAACAGGTGCGAGATGGCCTTGGGGACCACGCCGATCACCTTCTTGCGGTCCCGGTGACACGACACCAGTCCAGCGGCCAGCAGGCAAACAACCAAACAGAGCCGCGCGCGCAAGCAAGCGGTTTCTTTCGTATTCCAGCTCAGAACACCACTATATAAGAACTTTGCCGTTGCGCACGAACTCGTACCGTTCGAGTGTTGCGGCCACCTCTGCCTTTCCAAGACGCACAATCTTGCCGAGGCAGCGAATGCGGACGCGCATTGTCTCCGGTGGAGTGGGAAGCGTAATCATATATTCGACAGGATCTCCGATCGAAACCTCGGCCTCGGCTGCGAACAGCACACCTACAGAACTCAGATTGCGGGTCTCGCCGCTCCTGGAGGTAGATTGAGATCCACTGCGCACTAATTCAAAGGGCAGCTTCAGTTCGAACCGTCTTGCTTTTCGTTGTTCTATCACGTGCCATTAAGACTCTAAGCCGCGGCCCTGATAAAGGTCAATAGGCGGAACATACGTGAAGGTACTGGAAAACATAGGTCTATTCAGGCGTTTGCACTCCAGCGGAACGCAGGCGACAAGATCGCCTGCGCCACGGTATCGTGTTAACTATGGCCGAGTTGAGCGTCGAGCAGCAGCTCGAGAAGATGAAGCTGGATTGGGACCAGCGCGCCCGCGAGAACGCCCGCCATTATGTCAATACGGCTAGCGATCAATGGACCGATGAGGAGTTCTTCGCTTCCGGTGAGTGCACCGTCGCGGAAGTGATTATGACGGATATGGGCAACATCTGTCAGGGCGCGAATCCCAAAGCGATGCGCGTCCTCGAGATTGGCTGCGGCGCCGGACGGGTAACCCGGGCGCTCGCCAGGCTGTTCGGCGAAGTTCACGGCGTCGATGTCAGCGGTGAGATGCTAAAACTCGCGCGGGCCGCGGTTGCCGAATACCCGAAAGCCTTCGTGTATCAGAATAACGGTAAAGATTTATCCGTAGTACCAAATCTGCTTTTCGACTTTGCATTTTCGACCATCGTGTTTCAACACATCCCCAGCCGTGACGTCATCGAGAACTATGTGCGCGAAGTGAACCGGTTATTGCGCCCCGGCGCGTTGTTCAAATTTCAAGTGCAGGGCGATAGTTCCGTGGAAATCGATCCGGAAGACACTTGGGTAGGGGTACCCTTTTCCGAAGCGCAAGCCAACGCGATGGCCTATCGTTGCGGCTTCGATCCGCGCTACCGGCACGGAGCTGGGGAACAGTATTTCTGGCTCTGGTACTTTAAGCGGTAGCTGTTTTGCGGTCAGCCCAGTAATCGATCATGCGCCGTGAGACTGCCTGGCGCTCTTCCGCGGTCATAGCCTTGCGGCCGGCGCACCTGGGAGGCCTCACGACCTCGTGCACGCTGGATCCCTGCATGGCCTCAAGCTGCGCGATAGCCACGTCCAACCTACGCTTTTCCAGATAGAGTTCCTGCAATGCCTTATGCACGTCCATCGTTCCTTACCTCCCGAATCGGGCAAACCGCAGTAACGAGTATAGTCCAAGTGAGACACGCTTGCTGCGTCCATCGCATGATTTAGCTTCTCCCCACCATTTTTTCAAAGTTCCGGCTGGTCGCCCAGGCGATCTCCTCCACTGCCGCGCCGCGCAACTCCGCGATCTTCTTTGCCGTGTGCACCATCAGCGCCGGTTCGTTCCGCTTCCCGCGCTTGGGTACCGGAGCGAGATACGGAGCATCCGTCTCCACCAGCATTCGGTCCAGCGGGGCGATCCTGGCGGCCTCTTGCACCTCCAGCGCTTTTGGGTACGTCACAATGCCGCCAAAGCTGAGGTAGAACCCAAGATCCAGCGCCCGCCGTGCCTCCGCCGGACCTCCTGAGAAGCAGTGCATGATCCCCGGGATGGCGTGCGTCGCCCAGTGCCGCTGCAGCAGCTCAAAAGTATCGTCCCAAGCCTCGCGGGTGTGGATGACGATCGGCTTGTTCCGGTCAGCGGCAATCCGCATCTGTTCAATGAAGACCGCCTGCTGCACGTCTCGCGGTGAAAAACCATAGTGATAATCGAGCCCGATCTCTCCGATCGCAACTACTTTAGGATGTGCCAGCAGCTCCGAGAGCCGCGTGAAAATTTCGGGCGTTGCCTTGGCGGCATCATGCGGATGTATTCCGGCAGTGGCCAGAAAACAGGGATACTTGTCCGCCAACCGGACGCCAGCTTCCAGATCCGGAGGCCCTGCGCCGGTGCCGATCGCCACCATTCGTTGGACACCGGCATCGAGCGCGCGTTCAATCACCGCGTCGCGGTCTACGTCAAATTCCTGGCTGTCGAGGTGACAGTGGGAATCGATCAGCATCTACTTCAGCCGGGCGCCCACCGGAACATCTTCGAGAAATCCCGCCAGCACCGGTTTCCCGCCTTCGAGCGATGCCGCCACGATCATCCCCCGCGATTCGAGCCCCCGCAGCTTACGTGGCTGCAGATTCGCGACAATCACCACCTTCCGCCCCACCAGCGCATCCGCTTCATAGGCGGAAGCAATCCCGGCGACAATGCTGCGTGGCGCGGCCTCCCCGATATCCACGTGGAGATGGAGCAACTTGTCCGCGCCTTTCACGCGCTCAGCCGACTTCACAACACCCACTCGCAAATCTACCTTCGCGAAATCGTCAATGCCGATCGAGCTACCCGCGGGTTCGCTCGCCGCGGCGGGCTGCTTGCCCATTACGACGTCCTGCCGGGCCTTTTCTTCCACTTCGAGCTGCTGCATTCTTTCGATCGCCGGCTTAGCATCGATACGCGGAAAGACGCCCGCTACTGCGCCGATCTTCTGCCCGCCCTTGAGCCGCCCCCACTTCAAATCGGCCACGCGGAGCTCTTCAATCGGCGCCGGCATGCCCAGCTGCTGCCATATTTTAGCCGTCGAAACCGGAATCACCGGGTAGAGCAATCCGCAGATCACTCGCAAAGCCTCCGCCGCTGTGGACAGCGTCTCGTCCAGCAAGGCCTGCGCAGCCGCCTCGCCGCTCTTGGCCAACTTCCACGGAGCCCGCTCCACGATAAACTTATCGATCACAGCGATTAGTACCCACACTGTCTCGAGATAGCGCGAAAAATCGAATGCTTCCAAGGATTCCATCGCGCTCTCGACCGTGGTCGTAGCCGAGTGCGCGATCTGCTGCACTCCATCGCAGTTTGGAATTTCGCCGCCGCGGTACTGCTGAATCATGCTGAGCGTCCGGCTCGCCAGGTTGCCCACGCCGTTAGCCAAATCCGAGTTGTAACGCTGCACCAGCGCGTCGTAGCTGAAGCTGCCGTCCTGTCCGAACGTCACCTCGCGCAGCAGAAAATAGCGCAGCGCGTCGACGCCCATCACTTCCGCAATCGGCCAGGGACGCACGATGTTGCCGCGCGACTTGCTCATCTTGTTTTCCTGGAAAAGCAGCCAGCCGTGCGCGAAAATCCGTTTCGGCAACGGCAAGCCGCCCGCCATCAGGAAAGCCGGCCAATAGATCGCATGAAATCGCAGGATATCCTTGCCGATGAGATGCAGGTCGGCGGGCCATAGCCCGTCTTCTTTCACCGCGCTCATATACGAAATCAGCGCGTCAAACCAAACATAAAAAACGTGATTGCCCTCCACCGGCACTGGAATGCCCCATTTGACGCTGGTGCGAGTAATCGACAGGTCGTTCAGTCCCTGCTTCACGAAAGCGACCAGCTCGTTGCGCCGGTAATCGGGCTGGATGAACTTCGGTTCTTTCTCGTACAGCTCGAGCAGCCGGTCCTGAAACGCGGACAGCTTGAAGAAGTAATTCTCTTCCGTCACCGTCTCGGTTGGACGCCCGCAATCGGGACAAGGGTCGCCCGGCTTGGCATCGGTCACGTACAGCTCATCGTTAAAGCAATACTGGCCCGTGTAGGAGCCCTTATAGATGTAGCAGTTTTTCTGGCAGCGGTCGAACAGGTCGCGCACCGTTTCAAAGTGTTTCGAATTCGAAGTCCGGATAAACCGGTCCGGCGCAATCCCGAGCTTCTGCCACTGGCTGACAAATTCATCGGCCACCGCGGTCGCATACTCGTCCGCTGTTTTGCCGATCGCCTTTGCCGCTCGCTCCACGTTTTGCCCATGCTCGTCCGAGCCGGTCGTGAACACCACCGGGTCGTAGCCCTCCATGCGCTTGAAGCGCCGGATCGTATCGGCAACAGCAGTGGTATAAAACGTCCCCAGATGCGGCGCGGCATTCACGTAGTAAATCGGAGTGGTCAGGTAGTATTTCATCGATTATTTTTCATATAAGCGGACTGTGCTTCGGCGAGAACTGTTTTCAGCGGAACGCCGCGCTCCAGCGCCAGCTTCCGGCAATCGTCATACTCGGGAGCGAACGCGCCGTTATCCGATGTCTTGAACCGGACCATCCCGTACGCAGTTTCGATCTCGCGAATGGCGCGAGCTTTCACCCTCCGCCCGGCCTCAAACACCCGGAGTCCCAAGGTTGTCGTTTCGGCGAAAATCAGCTCCGCCAGCCTCTCGCGATCCTCCGGCTTTGCAATCACGCTCAGCAGAGTGCCGGGCCGGTTCTTCTTCATGAGTACGGGCGCTAGCGTGACGTCCAGCGCTCCCGCTTCCAGCAGCCGCTCCATTGCATATCCCAATAATTGGGGAGTCGCGTCGTCGATGTTCGCTTCGAGCACGGACACCGACGTAGCTTCGGACGCGCCGCTCAACTCCCCCACAATCACTCGCAGCACATTGGCGTGCTCCGGAAAGTCGCGATCTCCGGCACCGTACCCTGTCGCCGAAATCCGCATGGCGGGCATTGGCCCGAACCGAGTCGCCAAGGTGACCGCGATGGCCGCGCCCGTTGGCGTCGTCAACTCCATTGCCGGACCCCGCGAGTACACTGGCTTCCCATTCAACAATTCCGCGGTGGCGGGAGCGGGTACCGGCAAGACGCCGTGCTCGGTGTTGACCGTCCCGCTGCCTACGTTTACGGGCGCCGCGTAAATTTCATCGATACCGAGCAGATCGAAAGCGATACAGGCGCCCGCGATATCGCAAATCGAATCCACGGCGCCCACCTCGTGAAAATGCACCTGATCGAGCGGCATACCATGTACCTTGGCTTCGGCTTCACCGAGCCGGACGAACACCAGCTTGGCGTTATCTCTGGCACGCGCGGGCATGCCGGAGGCCTCGATTAAATCGAGAATATGCGACAGGTGCCGGTGGGATTTGGATTCGCCAGCGTCCACGTGAAATTTCGAGGCAGCAATGCCACGCCGGTTGGTCTTCTCGATTCGAAACCGTGCCCCGGTCCCCAAAGTATGGAGCGCATCGGTAAGACTCGCCGCGTCCGCCCCGGCGTCGAGCAGAGCGCCCACCATCATATCTCCACTGATGCCGGAGAAGGCATCCAGATAGCAGGCCTTCATGAGATGTGGCACAGGCATTCCTGCCTGTGTTGGTTTTTGAACGTCCAAGTGTAACACAGGCAAGAATGCCTGTGCCACTGAGCGTTATTCCACTTCGCGCGGCGCGTTGTAGCCAGCCTTGGCGATGATCTGGTACTTCATCGGCTTGCCCTTTTCGTCCGTGATGCGCAGCAGCTCTCCCTGAGGGTTTACCAGTTCAACCTTGATCTTGCGGTACTTGCCATCTCGCGCCGCGTTCGTCGGGTGGTAAGTAATCGAATACTGATTGCGAAGCGAGTCCGAGATCGATTTGTAGATCGCCGGGTATTCCCCCAGGAATCGCGGAAAGTACGATTGGCCACCGGTTTCCTTCGAGAACGTGCGCATCTGATTGTCCGCCTGGAGAAAATCAAGACGCTGGATTGGACCCATATAGGCGTCGGCCATGATTCGCATCGCTTGCAGCAAGCTGATGGCGTAAATCGGCACGGCTGCCTGTTGGATTGATTTGCGGGCCTTGTCGAATGTCAGTTTGCTAAAGGTATCGCGGCCGGAAGCGATCAGCACGATCGCCTTGCGTCCTTCGATGTTGCTCATGCGGTCCGCTGTATCGACCAAGGCGTCATAAAGATTGGCCTCGGAGAACGCCGCGATCCGGAGCCGCTGCATCGCCTCCTGCGTCTTTAAACGATCCGTGGTGAAATCCGACAGGATCTCCGGACGCATGTCATAGGCCACCACCGCTACGTAGTCTTCCGGCTTCAGCGTCTCAACAAAACCGTAAGCCGCCGTCAATGTCTCATACCAGCCTTCTGACCAATACTGTTGAAACAGGTTGCTGAACTCGACTACCATAGCTACCGTCATGGGCGCTTCGTTGCCGGTGTTGAAGCTTGCGATTTTCTGAGGCACATCGTCTTCCAGCACCCGGAAATTGCCGCCCGGAATCTTGGGAATGAAGCGGCCCTTGTTGTCCAT
Organism: Bryobacteraceae bacterium; assembly: GCA_051000095.1. Taxonomy (GTDB): domain Bacteria; phylum Acidobacteriota; class Terriglobia; order Bryobacterales; family Bryobacteraceae; genus JBBSHP01. Next base: position 26,399 of record JBPCOQ010000051.1, read on the forward strand.
GACCGACACGTCCAGTTGGACGGTGTTTACGTCGGCCTTGAAGGTAGGCCGGCCTTCGGGGATGTCCTTGTCTTTCTTTGAAAACTTGGACGGAATCTTGGGCTCCTCGGCTTCTGAAGCCGGAGCATCCTTTTTGCGAGGCTTGGCTACGGTTTCGGTGGATTGAGAACCGGGACCCTGCTGGGCATGCCCGCGCTCCGCGAAAACGCCGAGTAGAGCGATCGACAGGCACACGCCCAAAACCATGGCTGGGACTTTGAGGTGTTTCATAGGCTACTGGAGGGAACTATATCAAAACGATGGACGTGAACGGTTTCGATGCCGTTTCGGGCTGCTGTAAGAAATGTGGCCACCCGCTCGAATCCGGCTGGCGCTCCAGCCGCTGTATCATATTTCTAATGCTCACCAGACGTGCCTTTCTAGGCTCCTCCGCACTCTTAGCAACGGAACTATTCGGAGCGCCGGCAAACTCAAAATCGCCCCCGTCCACTCCCTCGAAAGACCTTGAAAAACTCGCCGACTCCGCTCTCCGCGAAGCCAAGAAGCTCAAAGCCACCTATTGCGATATTCATATCAATCGCTATCGCAACCAGGACATTGCTTTACGAATGTCGCCCGAGCGTGGGACCGGAAAGACTCTGGAAGTGCCCAACGTCGCGGAAGACACGAGCTTCGGCTTTGGTGTGCGCGTAATCGTGAATGGCGCCTGGGGATTCGCCGCTTCTCCCGTTGTCACCAGCGACGAGATCGCCCGCATTACCCGCGAAGCCGTGGACATGGCCCGTGCTAACGCCGCCCTCCAGCCCAAGCCGCTCGAGCTTGCGCCCACTCGCGCTTATCATGACCGCTGGACTTCGCCTTTCGATCGCAATCCTTTCGATGTCCCGATCGAAGAGAAGCTAGCGCTGATGCGCTCCGCGGCGGCTGAGGTAAAGAAGAACACGCGCGTCTTTCAAAGCTCGGCCAGCCTGCAGTTTCGCTCTGAAGACAAGTACTTCGCGTCTTCTGAAGGATCGTCGATCCAGCAGCTTGTGATTCAGACCAGCGGCTCACTGAATGGCAACGCGGTGGATCGCGCCAAAGGCGTTTCACGCAGCCGCAATTACTGGCCGCTGCCGCTCTCGGCGGGTTACGAGCATGTCGGCGCCATGAATATGCTGGAGAACGCGCAGCGCATTCGGGAAGAGGTGCTGGAACACCTGGCCGCGCCGCCGGTGACTCCTGGAAAGAAAGACCTGGTGCTTATGCCCAGCCATCTGTTCCTTACGATCCACGAGAGCGTGGGACATCCTACTGAGCTTGACCGGGCACTCGGCTACGAAGCCAATTACGCCGGAACGAGCTACATTACACTCGACAAGATGGGCCAGAAGATCGCTTCCGATGCGGTCACTATTTACGGCGACAAGACTTACGAACATGGCCTCGCGACCGTCGCGTACGACGACGACGGAGTGAAGACCACCCGGTTTCCGATCATCGAAAAAGGCGTGTTCAAACACTATCAGACTATTCGCGACCAGGCCCACATCGTCGGCGAGAAAGAATCGCGAGGCTGCTCCTACGCGCAGTCCTGGTCGACTGTGCCGTTTCAAAGAATGCCGAATGTGTGGCTCGCGCCTGGACCCGCCGAGAATACATTGGACAGCCTGATCTCCGGGGTTGAGGACGGCGTGTTGATCGAAGGGCGCGGGAGTTACTCGATCGATCAGCAGCGCTACAATTTCCAGTTCGGAGGCGACGCATTTTGGGAGATCAAAGGCGGGAAGAAGCGCGGGATGATCTCGCGCGTATCGTACCAGGCACGCACGCCGGACTTCTGGCAGGCCTGCGATGCGGTAGCAGGGCCAAGCTACTGGGAGCAGCACGGCGCCTATGCCGATGCGAAGGGCGAGCCTACCCAGCTCAACGCCGTCAGCCATGGCTGCTCGCCCACGCGCTTCCGGCAGGTGAATGTTATCCTCACGGACTAAAGCCATGTTCACCCGAGACGAAGCCCAGAAACTGTCCGAAAAGATTCTGTCGTATTCTACCTTTCCGGAGTGCACGGTGTCTGTGAACGCGACGGAGGAATCCTACACGCGCTTCGCGAACAACGGAATCACAAACGCTGGATTTTCCGAGCGCCGCTCGATTGTGATCAATTCGACGCGCGACGGCAAGACCGGTGTGATCCGGGTAGACGAAACCGGCGATGCGGAGTTGCGAGCAGCCGTGAAGCGCTCGGAAGTGTTGGCCGCGATCGCTCCTCCGAATCCGGAGCATCAACCGCCGCCGGGTCCTCAGAAGTATCCAGAGATCGCCGCCTACGATGAGGAGACGGCGCGTGCCCGTTCTCCCCAGATGATCCCGCAGGTGCGCGCGGTGGTGCAAGCGGCCGCGGCGAAAAAGCTGGTAGCGGCGGGTCTGTTTGAACGCAGTCAGATCACGGAAGCGGTTGCTAACAAAGCCGGCCTGTTCGGCTATCACCGCGCGGCGGATTCGCGTATGAGCACCACCATCCGCTATCCCGACGGATCGAGCTCCGGGTGGGCCGGTCAACCGTCTGCCCGCATTCGGGACATCAGTGGAGCGGCACTGGCCGCTACCGCCATCGACAAGTGCATGAAGTGGCGCAACCCGAAGCGCCTGGAGCCGGGCAAGTACACCGTGGTCTTTGAACCCACTGCCGCGGGCGACATCGTCCGCCTGCTGATCGGCGGGGGATTTGGCGGTGGCGTCGGCGGTCCGTTCAGCGCTCGCGCCACCGAAGAAGGCCGCACCTTCCTGAGCAAGAAAGGCGGTGGCACGCTGGTAGGGGAGAAGTTGTTTCCGGAGTTCATCACGCTGCGCAGCGATCCAGCCGACCCGCGCCAGCCTGCCGCGCCATGGTCCGGCGACCTGATATCGAACCGCGCAATCACCTGGATCGACAAAGGCGTGATCGAAAATCTGCAATACGATCGCTACTGGGCTTCGCGCACCGGGCATGAGCCTACGCCTTCCGCGAGCACCGTCATTCTGGACGGGGGAGACGCAACTCTGGAAGATTTGATCAAGGGAGTGGATGGCGGGCTGCTGGTTACGCACTTCTGGTACATCCGCTTTGTCAATCAGCAAACTGTACAGCACACTGGCCTGACACGCGACGGGCTGTTCCTGATTG
>JBPCOQ010000057.1:0-12009 GCA_051000095.1 Bryobacteraceae bacterium
CGCAGGCTTTGAGCTTACGCCGACGTTGCGTTGTTCTGGGTCTCGCGATCGGCTTTTGCATAGGATTTACCATCGAAGCCCGTATCTTCCGGCGGGACCACACCGAGCCTCCTCGCGGATGGATTGCGGTCAACACCCATTTCGGCGATGTCTCGCAGCCTTTTCGCGATTACGCCGCGGCCCAGTTTATACAACAAGAAGCAGCTCGGACTTCGGCGCGAGTCGTCATCTTTCCCGAATCCGTTGTTCCCCGGTGGTCCGAAGCAACGGAAACCCTCTGGCGCCAGTCGCTCGATCGTTGCCGCACGCGCGGTCAAATCCTCGTCATCGGCGCGGGGCAACCCGCCAAGACTGCAATCCAAATAGACGACAGGGAAAAACTGAACGGCCTGAGGTCATACGACTTCGGTGCGGCAATCAAGGCTCTGAACAACATCGATACGCAATCGTCCCGTGTTCCGATCAAACCGAGTACACAACCCATCGACAACACGCTGCTCGTTGTAGGCGCAGAATCGGCTACGTTTTACCAACGCGTGCCCGTGCCCATCGGAATGTGGCAACCCTTCAGCAAAGCCAGCGTGCCGCTTCGTCTCGGCGCTCCCGGCGTTCTCACCATCGACGGGCAGCGTGCCGCCGTGCTGATCTGCTACGAACAGCTACTCACCTTCCCGATTCTCGCGTCGATGTTGCATCATCCGACGGTCATCATCGGGATCAGCAACACCTTTTGGGTCGGTGGCACGACCATTCCCCGGTATCAAGCCACCGCTTTGCGAGGCTGGGCGAAGCTCTTTCGGCTGCCCTATTTCCTGGCGGTCAACTCCTGAGTGCGAACTCGATGGCAAAGTCACGAAGTGGCACCCAACCCGCCTTCAGCCGCCAACTCAGTCTATTTTCAGAGGCGACCGAAGTCGAACTGATCGATAATTTAGTAGAGGAGTCCAACGATGAACGAAACGACACTCACACCCCTTGGCTACCAGATCCTCGAACACTGGAGACGCTATCGACCGACGATGGTCGAGCAATTGAACAAAGCGAATCAGCTTCAACAGGCGATCTACGCAGCGCAGGAGTTGACGGGGGACCTGCTCTACGAGTTGACAGTGGTCCAGAAGATGGACTACCAGCCGGCGTGGGAGATCGCGACGAGGGAATGGGCGTTTCTCCCGGACGAGGAAGACGAGCCTCAGCTATCGTTCGATCCAGCGACCCTCGACCCGCATCAACCCTTGCCCGCGATCTCCGCATAACCAGCGCTCACGGCATCGGCGAGGGCAGCCTTAAGCAGAAGGCTCAAGCCAATCTCGCCGCCATTCGTGCGCTGAAAACCATAGAAACTGAAAACCGCCCGGCTACGCCAGAGGAAAAAACCCTGCTCGTGAAGTACACGGGGTGGGGCGCGATGCCGAACGCGTTCGCGCCCCGGCCGCCACGGGAGTGGCAAAGCGTCGCCGACGAATTGAAGGATGTTCTAAGCGCGGAAGAATATACGTCGGCTCGCGCCTCAACCCCAAACGCGCATTACACATCTCCCGAAGTCATACAGGCGATCTGGCAAGCGATGGAGCGCTTCGGACTGCAACCTGGCGCACAGATTCTCGAACCCTCCATGGGCGTCGGGCACTTCTTTGGTCTGATGCCTGAGAGCTTATATCCCGGTACAAGACGCACAGGTATTGAGCTTGATTCGATCACCGCGCGAATCGCTAGCAAACTCTACCCGGATTCAAGCATCCAGGCAAAGGGCTTCGAAGACACCCCGCTTCTCAAAGATTTCTTTGACGCTTCTGTCGGTAACATCCCGTTCGGGAATTACCCAGTTTACGATCCGGGATACCGTAGAAATCCGCAGTTGACCCGATCTATCCACGATTACTTTCTGACGAAAACCCTTGATGTGGTTCGGCCCGGAGGTGTAATCGCGCTGATAACCAGCCGCTACACAATGGACAAAGAAGATTCCGCCGTTCGACGCCATCTCGCGGACCAGTCGGTCTTCTTGGGCGCAGTGCGGCTGCCCAACACCACATTCAAGGCGAACGCGGGAACGGACGTGACCACAGATATCTTGTTCCTCCAAAAGCGGTCGCCTGAAACGCGGTCCCTTGGTGAAAGTTGGATCGAGTTGAATTCCGTCGAAACGCAGGACGGCCCGCTGCAGATTAACGAGTACTTTGCCCGTCACCCGGAGATGATGCTCGGTCGCATGGGAATGGAATCGGGCCAACACGGCATGGCCCCGGCCCTGATCGGAAGTCTGGAGCCGGATATCCTCAACAAGGCCATTTCACTTCTTCCCGCCGCCGTTTACCGGAGCCGCGATAGCCAGGGTCAGGAATTACGTTTCGATCCGCAACAGATTCCGGCGGCTGGCTCCGTTAAAGAGGGCGGGTTCGCCGACCGCGACGGCCAGATCGTTAGGCGCCGCGGCGACGCTTTCGAGCCTCTGACGCTGCCCGTTTCGCTCTGCGCAAAGATTCGCGGAATGCTTCAGGTGCGTGACGCGGTGCGCGACGTGTTCCGCACACAACTGGCCGATGCCGAGGACGAAGCCATCGTCGAAGCCCGCCGCCGTCTGAACCGAACCTACGATCTTTTCACTTCGCGCTTTGGGCCACTCAACCAAAGGGAGAACCTGAAAGCTTTCTCCGGCGATCCAGACCAACCCCTTCTGCAGTCGCTCGAAGAATTCGACCCGGAGACGAAGCGGGCGACTAAAACTGCCATCTTTGATCGCCGTACGCTGGAGCGCTATCGCCCGGTTGAGCGAGTCGAAACGGCGTCCGAAGCGCTCCTGGTGTCGCTCAACGAGACCGGCCAAATCGCTTGGCCGCGCATGGAATCGCTCACGGGAAGGCCTGCTTCGGAGTTGCAGGAAGAACTCGGACCGCTCGTCTATCGGAATCCCGAGGGCGGAACGTGGGAGACTGCCGACCGGTATCTCAGCGGTAACGTGCGCGCGAAACTTGCCGTTGCGCAGGTTTCAGAGCAAATAGATCGGGCCTTTCGCCGGAATGTAGAAGCTCTTCGGTCGGTGCAGCCGAAGGATTTGGAACCGGGCGAAATCGAAGCGCGGCTGGGCTCCTCGTGGATTCCTCCCTCAGATGTCCGCAATTTCGTGACTGAGTTGCTGGATGTATCGCGCGCAAGTGTGAAGATCGGATACTCCGAAACTATTGCGACGTGGACGGTTGAGCTCGACTACGGCGCAAAGCATGTCGTTAACAACACCACGACCCACGGAACCGCCCGCTTCCGCGCGTCAGAGCTGGTCGAGCAATCGCTGAATGGCCGGACACCGACAGCCTACGACGAGCACGAGGATGGAAGCCGCACCGTAAATCAGCCGGAAACTATTGCCGCGCGGGAAAAGCAGCAGCAGTTGAAGGATCGCTTTCGCGATTGGGTTTGGGAAGATCGCGAGCGGGCCGAGCGGCTCGCTAAAGAGTACAACTTCCGCTTCAATAACATCCGTCTCCGCGATTTCGATGGTTCGCATCTAACCCTGCCCGGAATGGTGCGCACCTCGCTCCGCGAGGGAGATCTCGCATCTCATCAAAAGAATGCCGTCTGGCGCATCCTCCAGGGCGGCAGCCCGCTGCTGGCGCATGTCGTGGGGGCTGGTAAGACCTGGACCATGACCGCTGCCGCGATGGAACTCCGCCGCCTGGATCTCGCGAAAAAACCGATGTTCGTCGTGCCGAATCACCTGGTTGACCAATGGGGCGCAGAGTTTCTGAAACTCTACCCTCAAGCTCGGCTCTTCGTCGCCGGGAAGGAGCAATTTGAGACCGGCAAGCGCCAGCAGGCGATGGCTCGAATCGCCACGGGAAACTATGACGCTGTGATCGTCTCCCACCGGTCATTCGAGTTCCTGCCCGTATCCGACAAATACTTCAATCGCTTCGTCGAGAAACAATTAGCCGAACTTGACGCCGAAATCGGGCTGGCCAAGGACTCCAAAGACGAAAATCGCCGCATCGTAAAGGAACTGGAGAAGGCCAAGAAGCGACTGACGGTCAGGCTCAAGAAACGAGCGGACCGTGAGTCGAAAGACCAAACCCTGACATTCGAAGAGGTGGGTGTCGATCAGCTCTTCGTGGACGAGGCCGACCTATACAAGAATTTGGCCTATCTCACAAAAATGACTCGGATCGCTGGCCTGCCGAATTCGGACAGCAACCGGGCATTCGACATGTTCCTGAAGATTCGCTATCTCCAGGAGCGCAGTGACGGCCGCGGCGTCGTCTTCGCCACCGGCACGCCGATCTCGAATACGCTGGCAGAGATGTACACGATGCTTCGTTATCTTTCTCCAGAGATGCTCTCGGAACGGAAAGTGGAGCACTTCGATTCGTGGGCCGCAAACTTCGCCGAGGCCGTGACATCCCTCGAACTCTCCCCCGATGGATCGGGATACCGGATGCACACCCGGTTCGCCAAATTCATCAACTTGCCTGAATTACTTTCCGTATTCCGCACTGTGGCGGATGTGCAAACGGCAGACATGCTGAACCTGCCTCGGCCCGAGCTTGCAAATGGCAGACCTGGGATCGCCTCAGCCGCGGCAAGTCCTGAACTGAAAGCGTTCATCCGAACTCTGACGGAACGGGCCGAACGGCTAAGAAGAGAGCGCGTTGATCCCGCAGTGGACAATATGCTGAAGATCACCGGCGAAGGGAGGAAAGCGGCGCTTGACATGCGGCTCGTCGATTCCAAAGCCGAACCGGAACTGGAGACAAAGATCGATCTTGCTGTCTCACGCATCCTAAAGATTTGGAAGGCGACTCAGGATGAGCGCTCCACTCAGCTCGTGTTTAGCGACCTTTCCACGCCAGATCCACAACGATTCAACGTTTACGACGATGTCCGTTCGAAGCTCGTCACAGCGGGTGTTCCATCTCGCGAGATCGCGTTTATTCATGACGCGGAGACAGATACCGCTAAGAAGCTGCTCTTCGATGCTGTGAACGCAGGGAGGGTACGTGTACTGCTTGGATCGACGGAGAAGATGGGTGCCGGCACGAATGTGCAGCGGCGGCTGGTGGCGCTCCATCACCTGGATGCGCCTTGGCGACCGCGTGATATTGAGCAACGGGAGGGGCGGATTCTGCGTCAGGGCAACACGAACAAAGAGGTCCAGATCTTCCGTTACGTTACCGAAGGGTCGTTCGACGCCTATATGTGGCAGACCCTCGAAACCAAAGCCCGCTTCATCCAGCAAGTGATGCGGGGAGAAACCTCGGTGCGCGCAGCGGAGGATCTGGAGAATGGCGCTCTCACCTATGCGGAGATCAAGGCGATCGCATCCGGCAACCCTGCTGTTGTCGAAAAGATCAAGATCGACACGGAAGTCCGCAAGCTGGACCAACTGCGCGCCATTCACGCCAATCAGCAGCGTCATATCCGTTGGGAAATTCGCGACCTGCCACGGCAGATCACGGAAGCAAAGCAACACATGGCCCATATCGAGGCTGACGTTGCAACCAGAAATGCCAGCGATTCCGACGAGTTCACTATGACAGTAGGCAACCGCATTTTCTCCGGCAAAGGTGCGCGTGAAGAAGCGGCCAACGCGCTAACGATCGCGATACTGTCATGGCGTGAGGATCAAACGATGCAGCCGCGCGGTTCCTTCCGTGGGTTCGAAGTATTGAGCAGGGGCAAAAGCAGCGCATTCGGGCAGATGCAGGACGAAGAGCGTGTCCCGGAGCTATATGTTCGCGGACGCGCCATGTATTCGGCAAATCTCAATGCGACGAACGCCATTGGGACCGTACAGAGCATCGAACATACTTTGAGGAATCTGGATAAACTCGCGGTCGAACAGCGCAACCGGGTAGCGCGCATCGAGAAAGAACTTGCAGACTACCACGCCCAGGCGGACCGCCCTTTCGAGCACGAGGAGCGGCTGAAGCAGTTGCTCGCCCGTCAGGCTGAGCTCAATTCTCTCCTGGACCTCGACAAAGGCGATCAACAAGGGGCCGACTCAGTCTCTGATAAGGATGAAGCTGAGATCGGGCGGGCTGTGTCGGGGGCGAAAGCGGGTCGTGATCGTGTAGCGAAAATGGCTGAGGACCACATGCGCGCTTCGGGAACCGCTATTCGAGAAATGGCTATTGTCGAGCGCACGCCGCCGCAGACTGGGCAGGTTACCGGCAAGGCCGCTGCCAAGGACGACGCCCACATCGCGGTTGCGACCGGGGCCAACAGTTTCTTCGTCGTGGAAGCAGCGTCCCTGGGTCGCGATGTAGAAATAGGTGAACGATTATCTCTGCGCTTTCATAAGGGCCGGGCGTCGATCGAAAACGGTCGGGACCGAACGAGATGATATTTGCTTTTGCGTTTTTTCATCGATATGACGTTCATCTCCCTGGCTTCCGGTCACCCGTCGTGCGACTGAAGTCGGTAAACGCTGGGCGGCAGATCGTTATCTAATCTACGAAGCGCGCTTGTGAATAACTCGAACCACAGCGGCCGGCGCCTTCGGAAACCTCTCCAGCGGGTCGGGAACTAGTGTGCAAGACGGGCTCGCCGCTCCAATTCCGCCGCGTACGCCTTGTCCGCCACGTAGACGGGATCGGGTGTGACCAGTACATCGGCAACTCGCCCGCGATAGATGCACGCGTCGGCCACATCCGACATTCCGATCCCGTCCCGGAATGGATGAAAGGGTGGTGGCGGGGCTCCAAGCAGAAGCGAGGGGTGTGCAGGGATAAACTCGTTCGGATCCAACGCTCCAAAGGCGGTGCCCTTGAGCTTCAGGAGCACGGGTAGCTTCGCCCTCCCGATCAACCGCTCCAGCTTCGGCGTATCCGGATACAAGGCTCCCCGGATGGGCGTAATGACATAGAGGCGACCCGGGAAGTCCCTGTCGAGCAGCCAACCGATTGTGGGAGTCAACGGAATGAACCCATGCGGAGTCTTCATTTGCTGGTTTCTCGTGAAATGGCCCTGGCCGAAAATTAAGAGAGCCTTCTGTTGCTTGCGTAGGATCTCGCGCGCAATCACCTCTGCACCAAAGTCAACCCGATTGCGCAAGAAGGACATAAACTCTTCGTGAGACCGCACGTTAGCCCAATTGATCGGCGGGTCCCCTGCGAAGACTCGAACCTTGAGACTATCCGGCGCACTCTGATTCGCCAAGCGGACTTCCTTCAGGAATTGTTCATAGGCGGTCCGCATCACCGGGCCGGCAAAAATCTGAGTAGTATCGCGCCAGACCCTCTGGAGGCGTTCTTGCGGTACATCGTCTCCTTTGATGAACCGATCAAGGTCGTCTTGATATAGGGAGTTCAACCCTTCGACGACGATATTGTGGACCTTCCTGGCAAAGTCCTTATTGCGAACAAGCCTGATCCGGAGTTCTTGGTCGGCTAGTGAACCATGCAGTTCACCCAGCCCCACCAGATCAAACTTGTCAAACTGGCTGATTAGCGTCTTGGCGATATCGTTGTCGGGAACCACGGCCCGCTGGGCCTGCGCTGGTGTAGTCAGCAAGACCATGACCGTCAGCCCCACGACTGCTGCGCGAAGCGTAGAGAGAACCTCGCGGGGCTCTAGCGGGAACGCGACGGTGCGAAAGCGGCGATCTCCAAAGCAGATGTCCGAATCGAAAGAGTAAAGTAACGAATGAATCATCTCCACCGATTGTCCCTCACGCGGGATAGGTGAGTTGGATCGCGGGGTTAGATCACGCATAACGGCGCGGTGTTTACCCATACCTCCCCGAGTTCGCTACCGGCCTTGATCTCTGCTTCTGTCCCGCTTTCTTTCACTTGGGCCGTGTTTGTCGTCGAGAGTCACAGAGGCGTCACAAAGTGCCTTCTGGTAGCGACCGAGCCACCCATTCCAGCCGTCTTCTTGAGGGACAATCCCACGCCGGATGAGCCGTTGCGCGCTCTCCCTCAGGTAGCGCTTGTTGCGCAAGATCGACTCCGAACCTCCCAATTCGTTGATCTCCAGCACTGGATGACCCTCGGCGAATAGCTTTCGAAGCCGAACAAACGAATTGGTACGCAGACCGCCTTGGCTGCGGGCCGCTTCAATTTCGGGCGTGTAGTAGATGTAGTGAACCCGCCCGTCGGTCCCTTCGAGCATCAGGTAGCTGCGCCCTGCCTGGCGTCCGCTGTCTTCCTCCCCGTGGACCAAGATTCTGCCCTCCAATGAAGAGAGGCGGCGAAGGTCGAGCACTACCAGTTGAAGCCGCTCATCGGACATCAGGACTCCATGCGCCGCCAGCATTTTATGACGGTCGGCGCTTCGTTGCATAGCTCGCAGGATGTCTTCGAAGTCCTGGCGCACCCGCCACGCGTCCGGGCCGGTGGCCTCGGCCAACCCCATCGATCCGAGGACCTTCAATCTTTCCGCTGTGTGTTGTTCGATCAGCGGCGCGGTTCGTCCAACTAGGGCGCGATTGGGGTTCGGCGCGACCGTGAAGAATGGGAAGTGCGCCTCCTCAGCCCTGTTGCCATCGCGCTTTATGATGCGATCGAGCGATGTGTAGCGGTGTTGAGATACTTCCCGGCGTTGCGCCATCGCGGCATCCAATTCCGTGCGATGCCCAAGCTGGCGCGTGCAGAGATCCTCGGCGATTTCGCGGATGCCCTGTTTGACGTAATCCCTGCTCAGATTTAGCGGGCGTCCCTCCGCGCCTATGCCCCGCAGAGCCATATGAACATGCGGGTGTTCTGTATTGTAGTGGGATACTCCCACCCATTCCAGCGGCGTGCCGATGTCCCGCTCCATTCGTGAGGCCAGATCGCGAGTCAGCCGCTGCAAGTCGGCGCGGTCGCCGAACTCAGGGGAGACGATCAACTTCCAGAGGCGCTCATCGCCCGCCTTCTGCCAACTTTCAAGCCGCACCGCAATATCGACGCCGTCTCCGTGACCGTCGAATCCCACAGCCTTGGGATCACCCTCGTGAGTCGCGCTCTCACGGGCAACGTAGCGCCCGTGCGCTCGCCACTGACCGGCGGTGGTGCTTTTCGAATACATGACCCGCACAGCACACCGCTGGTTGTAGACGCGAGCCCGTTTCGGGCCGGTGCCGAGTCCAACCGACCGGCGCTTCCGGCTCCCGCTCATGCGGGCATGATGCATCAGAATCTTATACGCCGACGCCCACGCGGCGCGCTCGCTCCGTGCGGGCGGTTTCCGCGGTCGCAGGCGAAATTCGCGCTCGTCATCCTTCGCCATGGCCCACCAAGTCCTGCATCGCCGCCTTTGAGTCCCCGGCCATCGCCTGCCCTGCGGTCTTCAACAACCGGGCGTGGCGACTGCGCGCACGAGCAACCGCTGGTTCCATTGCTTCCCCACCCGGCTCCGGCACGCAGGTAAGCAAAATCTTAGCCAGGCTGTCCATGAAGGCGAAGAGGGCTTGCTGCGTTCGCCCAAGCCGGAACACCTCCCGTCGAACTTGCTCGATGCTTGCGGCAAGTCGTTCCTCGGCACCGACAAGTTCCTCCTTGCGCTCGGACAATTCCTGTTCCACCGAATGGCGGATGAACGCGCTTGGTGACGAGAAGCCGCGCTTGCGCGCCGCGTCTTGAATTCCTTTGTCAGTACTCTCAGAAAATCGTATCGCTCGCTGGGCCATGTGGGCTCCCTCTGACTTGTAAGGGAATGGCGGAGGCACTTTGGGACGGCGGAAGGCAAAACTGATGCCGCATCCCAAACGGGATGCACGCCCACTGAAACGCATCCCGCCGTAACTACAATGGGAGCAACCACGAGCCTACAAAACAACCAACGACGCATCCCAACCTTTATGTTCCACTACAGGGTTTTTGGCTGTCTGGGACTGGTCTTCATTGGGGTCGGTGTTGCAATCTGTTGCACTCTGTTCCCAAACGGTTGCACTCTCATGGGGGCGGCCAAAAGGATTGCAGACTGTTCACAATCCGTTCGCAAACCGTTGCACACTGCCAAAAGGGGCGCGATTCGGTGTCCCGACCGGTCCCCGCCATTCCCTTCATAGGTGAGGGAGCAATTCAGGCAACGCCGATGGACACAACTCCGCAGCCGCGCCGAAAGAAATCAAGATCGGACCTCGTCCACTTGCGCTCCCTCCCTTCGACCCAGCCCGCGACCAAGATCGGGCAAGTGGCCTGGGCTTGGAGCGAGATTGAGTCTGCCCTGACAGCCGGCATGAAACTCAAGGAGGTCTGGGAAGCGGCGAGCCGCGATGGACTGGTGATGTCATATGCGCAGTTTCGCGTCTACATATCCCGGCTCCGGCGTCGTCGTCAACGATCAGCCGAGAATCAACCGCAACCGCCGCCCGCAATCGCAAATGACGCTACCAGCATGCCAGCATCATCACCGGCCGATCCGTTCAAAAACTTGCGGGAACTGCGGGAGAAAAAGAATCAGTCCGGATTCGAATACGACCCGTTTTCGATTAACAAAAACCTGATCGATTGAGAGGTGCATCATGACAAAGCAGGAGATAAGCACGAACGGAACTCAAGCATCCGTGCACGTAGTGTTGCAGGGGAAGGGCGGCGTCGGAAAGAGCTTCGTCTCGGCAATCCTGGCGCAATACTTTCGAACGAAATCAGCGCCGGTACACTGCTTGGATACCGATCCGGTCAATGCGACGTTCGCACAATACCGGATGCTGGAGGCTGAGCACCTGAAGGTTCTCCGGCGCGGAACGGTCCACGAGAAGCAGTTCGATGCGCTCGTAGATAAAGTCTGCCGCGGTGACGGCGTGTTCATCGTAGACACGGGAGCCACAACCTTCGTGCCGCTCTGGAATTACATTCTGGAAAATGAGATCCTCGCCTTCTTCCAGACCCACGGTCGCAAAGTGTTCGTCCATTCGGTCGTGACCGGCGGCCAGGCGATGAGCGATACGCTAAATGGTTTGGAACGGCTGGCGCAAACCACGTCTGAGAAGAACGTCATCGTCTGGCTGAATGAATACTTCGGCGAGGTTACGAAAGATGGAAAAGCCTTCGAGGAGTTCAAGGTCGCCGAGGAATACGCGCCCAAGCTCGTCGGTACGGTGCTAATCCGCGAAAGAAATCCGCACACTTACGGCGATGATGTGCGCCAAATGCTGGAACGCCGGTTCACCTTCGACGAAGCGATCCAAAACGCGGACTTCTCCCTGGTGTCCAAGCAGCGCCTGGCAATTTTCCGCCGCGAGATCTTTGAGCAACTCGATCAGCTGGTGATCGCGTGACCCAATGTCCAATGCAAGCGGTTCGATCGACATACATCGTCTCATCGCGGAAGTCGCGGCGCGTCACAATCTCTTTCTAAAACCAAGCGATCCGGCAATTGCCTTGGTCACGATGAACCAGCTCATCCTGGACGCCGCAGTAGAGGCCGTTAACGACCAGATTCGCGTAACGATCGCGGAATTTCAAGCATCTGTTCAGAAAGCAGAGAAGCGCGCGGGAAGCATGTTGGCGCAATCAGTGAAGGAATCGACGGTCCAGATGCAGCAGGGCTTGCGGAGCGATATTCACGTCGCTGGCCTGAAGGCCCGCGAGATCGTTCATCTGGTGAACGAGGCGCATCGTCGCCCGGCGCTGATTCGTTGGTCCGCGCTCGGATTAGTGGCCGGCGTCTTGCTATTCGGCGGCGGCTTTTGGCTGGGGACGCTACTGCATTAGAGGGGGGTATGTGGATTCTGGTTTTCCTGTTGGACTTTCTCGGAGGGAAGAACTTCCTGCGTTTCCTCGCGGGATGAGTTCTGATAATGCTCTTCTTCCTGTACTGCTTCGTACATGCGGCGTTCCATCCGGCCACAACCGACACAACGCGCGATGATCCCGCACATGCAAAGTCCGGCTGTAGGGTCCGCGCCGGTTTCCGCCTCGAAGCGCTAACGTCCACGCTCGGACGTTGCCAGCGCCTTCTTGCTTGATTGTCCGGGCTACGTAATCATCCTGCCGTCGTTCGTTCCCTTTGTGCGACAGATCGCGCGAACGGATAGCGCTCTCAACCTCTTCTGTGCTGATGCCATGCGATATGGCATAGACGGCGTAA
>JBPCOQ010000105.1:0-17821 GCA_051000095.1 Bryobacteraceae bacterium
TCAGATGGTCGGGAAAAGGGCGGTTGGGCGGCAGACTGCCGTGTAGGCGCCAGGTGCAAAACATAGGCCGTCCGATCTCGTACAGATGCGGCAAACGTCGGTGAGTGAAGGTCGCCACGGAACGGCAGTGGCTGCTCAGTATGAGAATTCTCGGTTTCTGGGGGGAGGCCGATTGCCAATCGGCCTGCAGATTAGCCAATCTGCCCCACTTAAGAATGTAAACTCCAGACACAGGCAGGAATGTCAGTGTCACTCCCACTCAATCGTAGCGGGAGGTTTGTTTGTCAGGTCGTAGAAAACTCCGCAGATTCCTTCGATCCGCAAAACCTCCTCCACGATTCTTTGCAGCACTTCGGCCGGCATCGCAACGGCTTGCGCCGTCATCCCATCCACGGAATGAATCGGTCTGAGCACGATCGAATCCGGCGCGTGCCCATCGCCAAGCGGAATCAGCACCACCGGAAATTGCCAGACCTCCCGCTCGAAGCCGCTGTCTTGAGAGATGCGCCGCACAATCGAATCGGCAATGCGCAATCGCTCCAAACGAACATCGGACAAGAAGCCACGCGTCACTTCCATCTTCTCGATCGGTATCTTAGTTGCGACTCTTGCGACTACGCGATTAATGTCCCGCCGCTCATTCGCCAGCTTCGTAGCACGCAGGAAGGACTGCTCTTCGAGAATCAGAACCGACCGGTAACTGCGCGAGTCGCCCTGCACTCCTACCGATCGAATCGGCGCGATCCAGCCGTCATCGGCCGGGCGCACCGCTGCTTGAATATCGGAACACAGGCATCGAATCGCCAACCCCGGACCGGGGAATGGATGCCGGTGCAGGAACTCGCCGGGGATCGCCAGCTCCCGGCCGATCTCGCGCACTTCATCCTTATAGAATGAGGCGAGCGGCTCGATGATGCGCCCGCTGTCGATCAGCTTCTGGATTCCTGCCACGCGGTTGTGGTGCGTCTTGATCAGATCGGCTTTGGCCGTACCCCCCGATTCAATCGTGTCGGGGTAAATTGTGCCCTGGCCCAGAATCCAGTTTCCATCCAAAAAACGGCCGGATTTGAGGATGCGCTCTTGCACCGCCACAAATTGCTCGCCGATGATGTGGCGCTTGCGCTCCGGATCGCATGCGCCCGCGAGCGCGCTCAGGAACTCCTTATGGGCCGTTTCCACATGGAAGGCGGTCGCGCCGAGCTGGTGGAAAAGGCTCTGGACGAACTCGGTCTCGCCTTCGCGCATGAGTCCTGTATCGACGTAGATGCCATACACGCGCTCGGGTGAAAGCGCTCGCAGGCACAGCGTGTATGCGACTGTCGAATCCACCCCGCCGCTGACAAAGAAGAAGATGCTGCGATCGCCGGCCACCTCGCGAATCTTCTGTTCAATGGGCGCGATGCGGTCCTTCGGATCCCAGTCACGTTCACAGCCGCAGATCCGGAAAACAAAGTTCGATAAAATTTGATTGCCGTGCTGCGTGTGTACTACTTCGGGATGGAACTGTACGGCAACTAAAGGCCGATCCCGATGCGCCATGGCAGCCACGTTGCAGGTGTCCGTCGATGCGAGCGCGTCGAATCCAGGTGGTACACTTTCGACCACGTCGCGATGGCTCATCCAGACCTGGCTGTTCCCATTTACATCTGTAAACAGCTCATGCCGGTTGGCGGCGCTGTGGTTTAAACGGGCCAGCCCGTACTCGCCGCGCTCACCCTGCCGGACGGCTCCGCCCAACTCGTGAGCCATGAGTTGCAAACCGTAGCAGATTCCAAGCACGGGAACGTTCCGCTCGAGGATCGCGGGGTCGATACGCGCGCTATCTTTCTCGTAGACGCTCCTCGGGCCGCCTGAGATGATCAGCCCTTTGCCCCCGGTGAGCTCGGCGGCAGGAGTGTCGCTAGGGCGAACCTCCGCGTAGACCCCAAGATCCCGAACCTTGCGCGCGATCAAATGGCAGTACTGTCCCCCCGCATCGAGGACGGTAATCTGCGGGTCCGGCAATTCGCGCTAGCGCCCGAAGCGCTGCACGATCAGCTGCTTCGATTTATCGAGCAGCGATTTGGCCTGCGGCATCGCGTCGATGGCCTTCAGTACCATCGGGTCTTCCTGGAGGGCGACTTTTTGCGCATCCTCAAAGCTGAAGCCCGTGATGTAGAACTCTTTCTTCACCTGCTCCTTGATCCAGGTATGATTCTCTGCCCATTCCGCCTCGGTGAACGGAACGTTCTGCTTCAGCAGGAAACTGTGGAATTCGTTCAACACGTTGTCGTCGGGCTCCCAACCTTTGGGCAGCTTGGAATCTGAGCGCGCGCCAAACCATTTTGCCGCAAAACTAAAGAATGTGTACCGGCGGGCCAGCTCTATTTGAAACTTGTTGTATTTGGGCGGAGTGAATTTCTCGTCCGGAGTGATGCCACCCCCGCCGTAGACCGTTCGTCCGCTATCGGTGCTCTTCACATCCTGCATGTTCTTGGTCTCGGTCCGCTTGCCGTAGTAGTAATCCAGGAAGGAAATGTTCGAGTAGTCACGCTGGATCAGCCGGCCACTCGGCGTGTAGTAATGGGCCGTGGTCAGAGCCAGGCCGGTGTTCTCCGGCAATTGAAAAACGGTCTGAACGAGTCCTTTGCCAAAGGTTGTATTGCCGAGAATCCAGGCTCGGTCGTGATCCTGCAAAGCTCCCGCGACGATTTCGGCTGCCGACGCTGAATACTGGTTCACCAGGACCACAAGCGGATAGTTTTGGCCATTGCTGCTTCCGCGCGCGGTATACGGCTTGTTCTCCGAAGCGCGTCCGCGCTGCGACACCACCACTTCGCCGCGCCGCAGGAAATGGCCAGCCACGGCAACGCCCTCGCCCAGGATACCGCCCGGATTTTCACGAAGATCCAGAACCAGTCCCTGAATGTCTTTTTCGCCCAGCCTGGCCAGCGCGTCTTCCATCTCCTTGATGGTGTTCTCGTTGAATTGTGAGACATGCAAAAAGGCGATGCCCGGCTTCAACCAGAACGCGCTCTCCACGCTGTAGCGGGGGATTTCATCGCGAGTGATATTGAAGGTGATCGGCTTTTCGACACCCTCGCGGCCCACGACCACTTGCACGTGAGTGCCACGCGGACCTTTCAGAAGATCGGCGATCTCAAGAGTTGTCAGGCTTTCGGTGTGCTTGTCGTTCACTTCCATGATCACGTCGCCGGGCCGGATTCCCGCCCTATACGCCGGAGAACCGCCGAAAGGAGCGATCACGATGGTTTTGCCATTGCGCGGGCCGACTGTCATCCCAACGCCAAAATAATGCCCGCGCTGATCGTCCTTCAGTCCCTGAAAATCTTTAGGGTCGAAGAAATTCGAGTGAGGGTCCAGCGTGCGCAGCATCCCGGGGATGGCGCCCTTATAGATCGATTTGTCGGATGTCACCGCATCCGCAAAGTTCGCCTCGACAACATCGTAGACCCTAGTGAACGCGCGAATGCTGGATTTGAGATCCTCTTCGGGATTGGAAGTGGCGGCCGATACCCCTTCCATGCCGGGTCCGAAGACGCCGCCCAAAATGGAGCAAGTTGCAATGAATACGGGAACAACGACGATAGACCGCCAGCTACGCGTCATCAGGAAGAGACCTCTTTTCTAGTATAGCGGCATTGGTTTGACCGCTCCGGAATCTCAGGCGGTGCGGGCAGCACGGCGCGCGCCAGCTTCCGTGCGGGCCGGTTTTTTAGCCGGCTCGCCCAAGCGCCGGACTTGATCGCTGACGCAGACCACAAACATGGGCTGCCGGGCGTTCTTGAGGATGTCGATGATCCGGTCGTGCTGGTCTTCGAGGTAAATGGACTTTCCATCTGTCACCAGGTGCAGGTCGGAATGGCGCTCGATCACATCGCTGAGCCGCTTGCCCATCTCACGCTGCAGAAAGCGCAGAACGCGGCGGATTTTCTGTAGCGAAAAACCTTTGCGCCGCAGTTCGGCTATCACTGTAATCTCGATCACTTCTTCAGGATGATAAACGCGCTTGTGGCCTTCATGCCGCGGCGAGACGACCTTCCGTTCGTCCCACCATTGGAGTTGCCGCAAGCTCACCTCCGCAATGCGGGAAACGTCGCTGCTGCTGAAAGTCCGGCTCCCGGTATCGGTATCAGGACGTGATTTCTTTGTTTTGAACATGTTACCCCGTTCGCGTTTTGGAAATTTGTGCGGCCATAGAAATTGTACTGAACTGGCGGGGGAAGTCAATAGGCAAGTTGTGTGGCACAGGCATTCTTGCCTGTGTTGTTCTTAAGGCTACCCGCCACCGACAAACTGCACAATCTCGATTTTCGACCCCGGCCCGATCGCGGTAGCTGTCCAATCCTGCTTCCTGACAATCCCGCCGTCCAGCTCGATCGCCACCCGGTCACGAGCGATTCCTAGAAACTCAAGGAGTTCGAGCACGTTCATCGCGCCGGGAATCGCTCGCGTCTCGCCGTTTACCACAATTTCTATCTGCTCTGTTTGGGGAGTCGTGTTTGACACTCTGTTTCCAGCCTTATTATAGTCAAGTTGTAAGGTTCCTCCGTCTTCCAAATGCCAAATTCCTACGCCGAGGTTTATTTTCCCGTTCTGGTTCAGATCGTGATTGCCATCGCGATCGCAGCGGGCCTGATTGGAGTTTCGTTTCTGCTCGGCAAAAAAGTGAAGGACAAAGTAAAAGAATCGCCGTACGAATGCGGCATTGCGCCCACTGGTACGGCGCGCGATCGCTTCAGCGTAAAATTCTACCTGGTCGCGATCGTCTTCATCCTGTTCGATATCGAAGCGGTCTTTCTGTATCCGTGGGCGGTGGTGTACCGGCAACTGAAAATCTTCGGCTTCTTCGAGATGCTGCTCTTTATTGTTCTGGTCCTCGCCGGGTTCTTCTACATCTGGAAGAAAGGCGCCCTGGACTGGTCGAGCGAAGACCCTTCTCGAATCACAAAATAATGCTTCCTGAAAACATCAAGGATGACGCAATCGCGTCCGCGCTCGAAACGCATGAGCCTGGCGCAATCACGGGTGGTCACAACGGGCATAACGAGCCGACGCTTTTTATCGCCGCCGACCGCATTGTGCCGGTTTGCCGGTACCTCAAGCAAAGTCACGAATTTAACCGGTTGAGCGGAATTACGGCGGTGGATTGGCATCCCGCCGATCCGCGTTTTGAGATCGTTTATCTGCTTCATTCGCTACCGAAAAATCAACGCTTGCGCTTGAAATGCCGCGTATCGGAAGCGGCGGCCGAGATCGATTCCGTCATATCGGTGTGGCGAGGCGCCAACTGGTATGAGCGCGAGATATTCGATATGTTCGGCATCGGTTTCCGCAACCATCCCGACCTTCGCCGCATCCTGCTTCCATCAGATTGGGAAGGATACCCGCTACGCAAGGATTATCCAGTCCACGGGCACAAGTACAGCTACCAGAACGAATAGGAACACGATTCATGCAAGAGCTGCACACTCACACCGACACCATCGAGATCGAGCCAACTTCGGAAGACGTCAAGCGCCACCGCATGACCCTAAACATGGGTCCACAGCACCCGTCCACGCATGGCGTCTTGCGGATCGTGCTCGAGCTCGACGGCGAGAACATCACTAGCGCCGTCCCGGATATCGGATATTTGCACACCGGCATCGAAAAAGAGTGCGAAGTTAAAACCTGGCAGCAGGTAGTCACGCTGACCGATCGAGTGGATTATCTTTCGAATCTCGCGAACAATCTGGTCTACGCGCTGGCGGTGGAAAAGCTGATCGGCGATATCGAGATTCCAGCAAAGGCGCAATGGATGCGCGTGATGATGACCGAGTTCTCGCGATTGAACAGCCACTTGGTGTGGCTGGGCACGCATGCCATCGACATCGGAGCAATGACCGTTTTTTTCTATTGCTTCCGCGAGCGCGAGGACATTCTTCGGATATTCGAGATGTTCTCCGGGCAGCGCATGATGACCAGCTACATTCGGGTCGGCGGTCTTGCGCTGGAACCGCCCAGGGGATGGCAGCAGGCGGTTGGAAAGTTCATCAAGTCGTTCCCAAGCAAGATCGACGAGTATGACGACCTGCTCGAAAATAATCCAATCTGGCTCGACCGCACTAAGGGAGTGGGCGTTGTACCGATCGAAGACTTGCTGGACCTGGGAGTCACCGGTCCGCTGATCCGCGCCGCCGGAATGAAATGGGACATACGCAAGTCGGAACCGTATTCCAGTTATGAGAAGTTCGATTTCGAAATTCCGGTAAGGACCGAGAACGACGTGTATGCGCGTTACCGGATCCGCCTCGAGGAGATGCGGCAGAGCGCGCGCATCATCCAGCAGGCTCTCGAAGGAATGCCGGAAGGCCCGTGGCAAGCAGACTCGCCCCACATTGTGCTGCCCGAGCGAGAAAAGATGAAGACGCAGATGGAAGCCCTGATTTATCACTTTAAAATTGTGACGGAGGGCTTCCGTGTCCCGGCGGGCGAAGCATATCAGGTGATCGAGTCACCGCGTGGAGAGATTGGCTATTACATCGTGAGTGACGGCACTTCGCATCCTTATCGCGTATTCATGCGCACTCCGAGTTTTGGGAATTTGCAGGCACTCCCCAATCTACTGGAAGGCCGTCTGATCGCGGATTCGATTGCAGCGCTAGGCAGTCTGGATTTTGTTTTGGGGGACGTGGACCGCTGATGACGTTTTCTCCCGAGCTCGAAGCGCGATTCGAGAAGATGCTGCAAAGTTATCCGGAGGGCCGCACGCGCTCGGCCGTGGTTCCCATGCTGCTCTACGCGCAGGATGAGTTGGGCCACGTTTCACACGAGCTGGTGGAGGAAGTAGCGCGCCGTTGCCAGTGTACGCCGCTGCAGGTCGACGAAGTGGTTGGCTACTACTCGATGCTGCACCGCAAACCGATGGGCAAATACCATGTACAGGTTTGCACCAACATCAGTTGTCTGATCCTGGGTGGAGAGGAGCTGCTGCATCATGCTGAGAAGACGCTAGGGGTGGGGCATAAGGGAGTCACCAGCGACGGAGTTTTTTCACTTGAAGAAGTGGAGTGCATCGGGGCGTGCTCGTGGGCGCCAGCGATTCAGGTGAACTACGATTTTCATCATTTCGTGACGCCGGAGAAGTTGGATAAACTCGTGGAAGATTTAAGAATGAACGAAAGGAAGAAATGAACGACCAACCCGCAACCAAGCAAGATCTTCAGGACATGGAAGAGCGCATTGTCGATCGTTTGACCGAACTCATGCGTGATATCGAAACGCGCCTGCTGACCTCATTCCATGGCTATGGCAAGGGACAAGCAGCGCGTATGCATACCCTTGAATCCACTCAAAACGATGTCGGAATTCGAATCGCTGCTCTTGAAGATCGTGTGCTCAACCTGGAAACGGGCCACGGCCCGCGCCAGCATTAGGGCGATGCTCTACAACGAACCCAGCCCACTCGAAACGAAAGTCCTGAGCACGCGCTTCACGCTGCCCAATTCAGCCGCGCTCGCCACCTACCTCGCGAATGACGGCTACAAGGCCTTTCACAAAGCAATGGACATGACGCCCGAGCAGATCATCGATGAGGTAAAGGTCTCAGCCTTGCGAGGGCGCGGGGGCGCCGGTTTTCCCACGGGGTTGAAGTGGAGCTTCGTGCCGCGAAATTCGCCGAAGCCCAAGTACATCATCGTGAATGCGGACGAGAGTGAGCCGGGTACCTGCAAGGATCGGCTACTAATGGAGTACGACCCACAATCGCTGATTGAAGGCATGTTGATCGCGGGGCGCGTGATCGACTCGCGTAAAGGATTCATCTATATTCGGGGCGAATATCGCTACCTGATCGAGGCCATGGATCGCGCGATTGCCGAGGCCTACTCGAGCAATTATCTGGGTAAGAATATTCAAGGCACCGGTTTCGATTTCGATGTGTACACGCATTCGGGCGCGGGCGCTTATGAATGCGGTGAAGAGACCGCGCTGCTCGATTCAATTGAAGGTAAGCGCGGGATTCCGCGGCTGAAACCGCCATTTCCCGCGGTATCGGGCGCGTGGCAGAGTCCCACCATTTTGAATAATGTCGAGACCTACTGCGCGGTTCCCCCGATCATTCGAGATGGAGGAGCGGCGTTTGCAGCTCTAGGCACGCCCAAGAATGGCGGCACCCGGCTGGTCTGTCTCTCCGGCCACATCAACAAGCCGGGAGTTTACGAGCTGCCGCTGGGCTTCAATCTGTTGCGCATGATCGATGAAGTCGGCGGAGGGATGCGCAACGGTAAGAAGTTGAAAGCGGTGGTTCCGGGCGGGTCGTCGTGTCCACTTCTGAAGGCAAGTGAGTGCGACATCGCGATGGACTACGATACGCTGGCCGCCGCCAAGAGTATGCTCGGCTCGGGTGGAACGGTGATCCTGGATGAAGACACCTGCATGGTGAAGTTCGCATGGCGCATCATGAAGTTCTACGCGCATGAGAGCTGCGGCTGGTGCATTCCGTGCCGCGAGGGAACCACTTGGCTGCGTAAAATGCTGCATCGCTTTCACGATGGGCAGGGCCAGCGCAGTGATATCGATCTGATTAACGAGCTGTCGCAAAATATGTTGGGGCGGACGTTTTGCGCATTGGGAGATGCGGCGGCGATGCCGACGATCTCGATTGTGGAGAAATTTCGAGATGAGTTTGAGGCGCATCTGGATGGGAAGTGCCCGTACGGGACAAGCTAAAGCATGTCCCACAACTACTAAATGGTAAATCTGACAATTGACGGACGACCGGTGAGCGCTCCCGCCGGGACGCTGATTATTAATGCGGCCAAGCAGGTGGGCATCGAAGTGCCGGCCTTCTGCTATTACGATGGCCTCACATTGCAGGCGGCCTGCCGCATGTGCCTGGTCGAGGTGGAAAAGACGCCGAAGCTGCAGGTGGGCTGCACTGTTCCAGTGGCGGACGGCATGGTGGTCCATACGGATTCGCCGATTGTGCGGCAGGCGCGCAAGGGCACTCTCGAATTTCTGCTCACCAATCACCCGCTCGACTGTCCCGTCTGCGACAAAGGCGGCGAGTGCGAGCTGCAGGACATGGTGTTCCGCTACGGCGCCGGCGAAAGCCGTTTTGTCGAGCGGAAGATTCACGTTGACGAGCAGCAATGGTCGCCCGTGGTGTACTTCGACGCTCCACGCTGCATTCTTTGTTACCGCTGCGTGCGCATCTGCGATGAGGGGATGGGCGTGGGCGCGCTCGGCGTGAATAATCGCGGTGCGATTTCCACCATCGAGCCGAATCGCTACGACCATTTGGACTGCGACGAGTGCGGCATGTGTATCGACATTTGCCCGGTCGGCGCTTTGACCAGCGGCCCGTATCGTTATAAGACCCGGCCTTGGGAAATGCAGCATGTCGGTACGATTTGTACGCACTGCTCAAACGGCTGCAAGACCACGCTGGGGGTCCGGAACGACCAGATCATCCGCGGAAATAATCGCGACCGTTCCGGGATCAATGGCGAGTTCCTATGCATGAAAGGCCGATATGCCTATGATTTCAGCGACCATCCGGATCGGCTGCAAGCTCCCTTGGTGCGGAAAAACGGTACGCTCCAGCCGGTGTCGTGGTCGGAGGCCCTTGAAACCGTCGCGGTCAAATTCAAGGAGGTCAAGAACCGCAACGGCAAGTTCGGCGTGATTGGATCGAACCATACCAGTAACGAGGAAAACTATTTTCTGCAGAAGTTCGCGCGTCAGGCGCTTGGAACGAATAACATCGACCATCACCGCACAGGCGACGTACCGGCGCTGCTCGACGCGCTCAGTGGAAAGACGGGAGCCCTGGCGGCCACCGGCGATCTGTACGACAGAAAAGCATTCCTGATCATCGGAAGCGATTTAGCGCAGCAACATCCGTTCCTGTCGTTCCAGATTCGCGCCAGTTACCGGCATCATGCCGCGCACATCTACACGGTGACGCGTGGCCCGGTGCGTGAGTCGAAGTATGCGGTGCGGAGCGTGATCGCGGAGCAGCCCGGTATGCTGCAGGCGGTCGAGAACCTGCGGGATCAGCTCAAATCCGAACAGGATCTGGTGATCTTGTTCGGTGATGCGATCCAAGGCGAGCAGGTGGGCCAACTGGTTGCGTTCGGTGATTCGCTGGGAATCCCAGTGAAGTACGTGTGCCTGCTGGATTATTCGAACTCGCGCGGGGCGTCGGACATGGGTCTGTTGCCGCATCTCGGGCCTGGGTATCAGCCGTTGGAGACTGCGGGTCTGACGTATCGGGAGATGCTGGCAGCTTCGGACTTGGATGTTTTGTGGGTGGTGGGCTCGAATCCTTATAAGAATGGGCAGGCTAAAGGTCTGCCCCACTCGCTTATCGTTCAGGATATGTTTTTGACCGAGACTGGTCAGCGGGCCGATGTCGTCTTACCCGCGGCTTCGGCCTACGAGAAGAACGGCACCGTGACCAACGTGTGCGGCGAAGTGCAGCGGCTAAAGGCTGCTTCCAAGACGATGGGAACCAAGCCGGATCTCGAAATCATCGGGCTGCTCTCGAAGGAAATGGGAATCAACCTTGGCATCTGGAGCCCGAATAAAGTATTCGACGAGATTCGGAAGATGGTGCATGGTTATAATATCCCTTTGCCTGTCGTCACGGCCGGAGGAGCGGCGCAGACCACGCCAGTGAACGGCCGGGTGCCGGTACAGTCGCGGCCCGATCTGATATGGTCGTCCGGCGACACGTTATTTACCTCGGGGTCGTTGGGACGCTATTCGAAAATGCTCAGCTCAGTTGTGGAATCGCCGGGCGCGCTCTACCAGCGTAAATGAATTTTTTCATTATCACCTTGATCAAGGCCGGTGTGGTCGCATTTGTCCTGATGACCACTCTCGCTTACCTGCAGTGGATTGAACGCAAGGTAATCGCGCACGTGCAGATCCGCGTGGGGCCGTACCGGGTGGGTCCCCATGGATTGCTGCAGCCGCTCGCGGATGTGATCAAGCTCATAACCAAAGAAGACATTCTTCCGGCGAACGTCAACACCTTTTTTTATTTCCTTGCTCCGTTTGTAGCGGTGACTCTGGCGCTGATCTCGATCTCAGTGATTCCGTTTGGAACGGAGATCAGCGTGGGCGGCGTGAAGACCTGGATGCAGCTCACCGATCTGAATATCGGGGTGCTCTTTGTGCTGGGGATCTCATCCATTGGCGTCTATGGCGTTGCGCTGGCGGGCTGGTCTTCCAACAACAAATACTCGCTGATTGGGGGATTGCGCAGCTCCGCGCAAATGATCAGCTATGAGTTGCCGTTGGCTTTGGCCGTGGCCGGTCCGCTGTTACTTGCGAACACGCTTAGCTTCCGTGAGATGGTGAATTCGCAGAACGGTTTCTATCTCGGGTTTCTACCGCGTTGGAACATCTTTCAGATGCCGTTTCCGCAGGTGGTGAGCTTCTTTATCTTTATGATTGCGGCCTTCGCCGAAACCAATCGCGTCCCGTTCGATCTTCCCGAAGCGGAGAACGAGCTGGTGGCCGGTTTTCACGTCGAGTACAGCAGCATGAAATTCGCCGCCTTTTTTATGGCCGAATACGCCAACATGGTCACGGTCTGCTGCGTCGCGACGCTGCTCTTTTTAGGAGGATGGAATCCGCTGTTCCCGGCGCCCGCTTCCAACTTTGTTCCGGCAGCCATCTTCGTGCTGGGCGGACTGATCGCGCTATATCACGGGTTCAATCCGGCTCGCCGCATGGACAAATATACGCTGCCGGCGACCGGCGTCGTCTTCCTGGGAGTTGCCGCGATATTTTTAGTTCCCCTCCTCCAGCCGATCATCGTGCCGCTGTTCTGGTTTGCCGCCAAGGTGGGTTTCCTGCTGTTTGTGTTCATTTGGATCCGGGCGACGCTTCCGCGCTATCGTTACGACCAATTGATGCGGCTGGCGTGGACGTTCCTGTTTCCGCTCGCGATGGCGAACCTGCTCATCACCGGGCTTCTGGTGGCTCTCACCACCAAGTAGCGCTTTTGTAAAATGCCCTTCCTCCTTTTCTGGATCTTCGCCGTCTTCGCCGTGATCTGCGGGATCAATCTGGTTCTGCAGACGCATCCGATTTCGAGCGCGCTCTCGCTGATCGGCGTGATGGGCTCGCTGGCAGTTCTGTATTTTCTCCTCGGAGCGGAGTTTATCGCGGCGGCGCAGCTTGTGGTGTACGCGGGCGCGATCATGGTGCTGTTTGTCTTCGTGATCATGCTGCTGAACGCGGGGGCGGAGAGGCCGTCCAAACGTTCATGGCTCGCCACGGCAACAGGTGTTCCGTTGATCGCGATCTTCATCGGCCTGATCGCCTTTATCATTCAAGCGCTGTTGCCGAAAGACAAGACCGTGGTGTTCGGCGGATTCACGCACGGCACTGCCGCTAGTGTCGGGCAAGCGCTGTTTACGGATTATCTGCTGCCTTTTGAGGTGACGTCCGTCTTAATTCTGATCGCGCTCATTGGCGCCATCGTGCTCGCGCGGAAGGAAATCGACTAAGTGCTCAACGGCGTTCCTCTCAATTGGTATCTGATTCTCAGCGCGGTTCTGTTCACTTTAGGCATCGCGGGATTCATCTTCCGGCGAAATGTCATTACCGTATTCATGTCGATCGAGCTGATGTTAAACGCCGTGAATTTGAGCTTCGTGACCTTCTCTTACAAACTCGGCCAGGTCGACGGCAATATTTTCAGCTTCTTTGTCATGGTGGTGGCCGCGGCGGAAGCGGCGGTCGGACTCGCAATCATTCTCACGGTGTTCAAGAACAAGCAGACGTTGGAAATTGATGAAATCAGCTCGATGAAGTATTAACCAATGAATCTCTGGCTTATTCCCATCTTTCCGCTGCTCGGCTTCCTGATCAATGGCCTGTTCGGACGCCGGTTTTCAAAGCCGCTGGTCAATCTTGTCGGCGTAGGCTCCGTGTTGCTGTCCTTTCTCTGGGTGTTGAAGACCTTGAGCGGTCTCTGGCCGCTCGAGTCCACTCACGTGGAGCGCTATTTTACCTGGATTCAAAGCGGCGCCTTCAACGTCGGGTTCAATCTTGCGGTGGACCGCCTCTCGGCCGTGATGCTGCTGGTGGTGACCGGCGTTGGCCTTTTAATCCATATCTACTCGATCGGCTATATGGCGCACGAGGGAGGCTATTACCGCTTCTTCGCGTACCTGAATCTGTTCATGTTTTTCATGCTGATCCTGGTGCTCTCGGAAAATTTCCTGCTGCTGTTCCTGGGATGGGAAGGTGTGGGATTGTGCAGTTATCTGCTGGTCGGTTTCTACTTCCTCGAGCAGTTCGCGTCCAACGCCGGCAACAAGGCGTTTATCGTAAACCGCATCGGCGACTTCGGTTTCACGCTGGCCCTGTTTCTGATCTTCAAGTATTTCGGCGCGCTGGATTTTGGAACCGTGTTTTCAAAAGCCCGAAGCATGACGGACACTGGAGGCATTCCGTTCTTTGCGATTTGCATGCTGCTATTGCTGGGCGCGACCGGCAAATCGGCGCAGATTCCTCTGTACGTATGGTTGCCCGATGCGATGGCCGGACCCACCCCTGTATCGGCGCTCATCCATGCGGCCACCATGGTGACCGCCGGAGTGTACATGATCGCGCGTTCGTCTGCATTATTCCTGCACGCGCCCGCGGCGATGGACTGGGTGGCGGGGATCGGATTGGCAACGGCATTTCTAGCCGCAACCATCGGCTTGGCGCAGAACGATATTAAAAAGGTATTTGCATATTCTACGGTCTCCCAGCTCGGATACATGTTTCTCGGAGCGGGCGTGGGAGCCTTCTCGGCCGGCATCTTTCATTTGATGACCCATGCGTTTTTTAAAGCCCTGCTGTTTCTCGGAGCGGGTAGCGTGATCCACGCCTTGAGCGGCGAGCAGGATCTGCGGCAGATGGGCGGCCTCCGCAAGCATATTCCGATCACATTCATCACGTTGCTGTGCGCGGGTTTTGCGATCTCTGGCATTCCGCCATTCTCAGGCTTTTTCAGCAAGGACGAGATTCTCGCCGCGGCATACCAGCGCTCCCCGATCTTGTATTGGATCGGCGTGATCACGGCGGGCATGACCGCCTTCTATGTTTTCCGCGCGCTGTTCCTCGCGTTCTTCGGAAAGTACCGGGGCGATAAGCATCCACATGAATCGCCGTACTCGATGACGCTGCCGCTGATTGCGCTGGCGGCGCTCTCTGTGGGCGGAGGTTTCCTGAACGTGCCGCGCTGGTTGGAGCCGATGTTTCCGGAGAAGGGAACTGGCGGAAATGAGTTTCTGGTCTACATTTCGGTTGGCGCCGGATTGCTCGGCATCGTGATCGCGTATGTCTTCTATGTCGCTCGCCCGAGCCTCGCGGAATCTTTCGCCAGGAGCATGGGCGGGCTCTATAAGCTGGTCTACAACAAGTATTTTGTGGACGAAGCTTACAACGCCGCGGTGGTGATGCCGGTGGTGCGCGGGTCGAGAACGGTGTTGTGGCGCGGCCTGGACGCGGGCTTGATCGACGGCATCGTGAACGGAGTGGGCCATCGTTCGCGCGGCATTGGCAATATCCTGAAACTATTGCAATCGGGAAGCATTCGCAGTTACGCCGCGTGGGTGGTGTTCGGAAGTATCATCGTGATCATCGTGATCGGCCTCACCGGAGGCCCGCGATGAACCTGCTGAATGTGGTGCTGACGATCCCGCTGCTGGGATTCTTTCTCATCCTGCTGTTTCCGAAGGAGCGGACACAGGCGATCCGAATCCTGGCTCTCGGTATCTCGCTGCTCACGTTCCTTGGGTCGCTGGGATTGATCGGCCCCTTCTTGTATGCGAGCCCGGGCGGCTTTGTGTTCGAAACGAATATCCCGTGGATCGATACTCCCGCCATTCGATACCATGTCGCGATCGATGGCTTAAGCCTGTGGCTGGTGATTCTTACAACTCTTCTGACTCCGCTGTGCGTGCTGATCTCCTGGCGCTACATCGAGAAACGCATCAAAGAGTTCTTCGCATTTCTGCTGTTGCTGGAATTCGGATTAGTCGGTGTCTTTTGCGCCCAGGATCTTTTTCTGTTTTACGTGTTCTGGGAAATCGCTCTGGTTCCGATGTACTTTCTGATCGGAATCTGGGGCTACGATCGCCGGATTTACGCGGCCGTTAAGTTCTTTCTCTATACGATGGCCGGCTCGGTACTGATGCTGGCCGCGATTATTTACGTTTACAGTCGCGCCGGCACCTTCGACTATCCCGCCATTCTCGCGATGCTGCAAAGCGGAAAACTGATCTGGACTCGCGCCGAGCAGTTGCCGCTATTCCTCGCATTTTTCGTGGCGTTCGCGGTCAAGGTTCCTCTGTTTCCTTTACACACCTGGCTGCCGGACGCGCACGTGGAAGCTCCCACCGCCGGATCGGTCATGCTGGCGTCCGTGATGCTGAAGATGGGAACGTACGGCTTGCTGCGCTACTGCCTGCCGATGTTTCCGAACGCCGCCCGCGGTTGCGCGGGCTGGATTGTGACGCTCGCGATCATTGGGATCATTTACGGCGCGCTGGTGGCAATGGTGCAGCCCAACATGAAAAAGCTGGTGGCTTATTCGTCCGTCAGTCACCTGGGTTTTGTCGTGCTCGGGATCTTTTCCTTCACGCAAGCCGGACTGGATGGAGCGGTCTATCAGATGTTGAATCACGGCGTCTCGACCGGCGCGCTCTTCATGCTGGTCGGCTTTCTGTATGAGCGCCGGCATTCGCTTGAAATCTCCGCGTATGGCGGCGTCGCCACTCCGGCGCCGAAGTTCGCGACTGTGTTCATGATCGCGATGCTTGCGAGCATCGGGTTGCCGATGCTGAACAACTTCGTCGGCGAATACCTGGTGTTGCAAGGCGCCTCTCTGGTGCATTTTCAGTGGGCCGTGTTCGCCGCTATCGGCGTGATCCTGGCTGCCTGTTACATGCTATGGCTGTACCAGCGGACCTTTCTCGGTAAAGCATCGGACGACGTCATGCATCACATGTTCGACTTGAAGCCGCGCGAATACGCCGCGATTCTGCCTCTGATTATCCTGATGGTCTGGATGGGTTCGTTCACACAAAGCTTTATCCCGCCCATCTCTGCCACCAACGCGCGCATTCTAGCGCCGATCGATGCTAAGCAGGAAATCCAGGTAATGTTGCACTTTGATCACTCAAATGCCCGCTAACTTCATGCCCTCGGGCGAGGACTACTTACGCTTTCTTCCCGAGATCATCATGACCGTGCTCGGCACCCTGATCATGGTGCTGCAACCGATCCTCGGAGAAAAGAAAAGTTTTTATGGGCATCTGACGCTGCTGACTCTGTTGGCGAGCATCTGGGCATCGGTGGTTGCAAACAACGTTCCGGGCATGGCCTTCTCCAATATGCTGGTGATCGACGGGTATGGAACATTTTTCCGAATCCTCGTGCTCGCGGTCGGACTGCTGACTGTTCTCTGCTCCTACCAGTATCTGGATCGCGAGAAGGCCGAAGCCGGTGAGTATCACGCGCTGATTCTGTTTTCGATCGTCGGGCAGTGCGTCATGGTGACGGCGAATGAGTTGATCATGGTGTTCATCGGTCTCGAGATCAGCTCGATTGCGACTTACATTCTAGCGGGCTACCTGCGCGACGATAAACGGAACAACGAATCCGCGCTCAAGTATTTTCTGCTGGGATCGTTCGCGACCGCTTTCCTTCTGTACGGCATCGCGTGGATCTACGGAACGGTTGGCTCGACGCGGCTCGATGAGATCCGGTTGGTGCTGATGAACCGCGACATCCCAACCAGCGGAATCTTAGTGGGCACCGCGGCTGCGCTGATGTTCGTGGGCTTCGCGTTCAAGATATCCGCGGCGCCGTTCCAGATCTGGGCGCCGGACGTTTACCAGGGCGCGCCTGCGCCGGTATCGGCATTTATGTCCGCCGGACCCAAAGCCGCGGCCTTCGCCGTCTTCGTTCGGGTGTACATGACTGCCTTTGAGCCGATCAACGCGCGTTGGGAACCGTTTGTCTGGTCTTCGGCGCTCCTGACCATGGTGATCGGAAACTTCGCCGCGCTGACCCAGACCAATATCAAGAGGCTGCTCGCCTACAGCTCGATCGCGCACGCCGGGTATGTGCTGGTGGCGATTGCGGCGCATAGCCAGATCGGTGTTTCAGCGGTGATGTTTTACTTGGCGGCGTACGCGTTGATGAACGTGGGCGCCTTCGCGGTGGTGGCGCATTTCTCGCGCCAAGGCGAGAAGTACGTGAACGTGGAAGACCTCGCGGGCCTCGGATGGAAGCAACCGGTAACGGCGGCGCTGTTTTCAATCTACCTGCTTTCCTTCATCGGGGTGCCGCTCACCGGCGGCTTCTTTGGAAAGTTCTACATCTTCAAAGCGGCTCTGGACGCCAACCTGATTTGGCTGGCCATCATCGGACTGCTCAACAGCGCCGTGGCCGCGTATTATTATCTGCGGATCCTGGTGGTGATGTATTTCCGCGAGCCGGGCGAAGCGACGTCAACGCTGATGCCGGCGAGCCCGGGCATTCTGACGGCGCTGTGGGCCTCGGCCCTAGGGACGCTGGTTCTGGGAATCTTTCCGTCGCTGGTCTTAAACTTCGCGCGGAGCTCGAGCGCGTTTAAGTGAACGAGTTGCGGCTCTGACTGACCGGCCCTACTTTCGTTGCCTGTTGTCCCCCCAGGAACTTCGCACGAAAGGTAAATCGGTCGCCAGTTCAATGAGATAGCAGGAAATTCGCAGATGCGAGATTCGCAATTGCATTTTTTGGGATTTCGGCTATAATTCTGACAGCCACATGGTGGAAA
>JBPCOQ010000029.1:0-36787 GCA_051000095.1 Bryobacteraceae bacterium
AGTCGCCAGAACATTACGCGCACACCGCGATCTCATCCTTAACTATTTTCGCGCTCGGAAAGAGTTCTCCAGCGGTGTCATCGAGGGCCTGAACAACAAAGCGAAAGTCACTATGAGAAAATCCTACAGGTTCCGAACCTTCAGAGTCACCGAACTGGCCCTATATCATTCACTTGGCAAGTTGCCTGAGCCGGAACTCACCCACAGATTCTTCTGACGAATCGTTTTAATTAAGTGCAATACAGGCAAGAATGCCTGTGCTACTCGGCGGTTGCAGCGCATCTGCGCATCTTTTACGCGAGTGCGTTTTTTCTTGGGCAGCGGAAGTTGTTGAAATTGCAAAGGGGGGGATGGTTGCGGCGCATCTTTTTGCGCTGAGTGGCAGTTTTCCTTGGCAGGATGCGCCGCATGCGCCTCGCGAGTTGCTATTCGATTGTCAAAGAACGTGCCGGCAGAAGTATGGCTACGGAATCTCCCGAGCGATTTGAGTGTACAGGCGGGCTGTGCGGCCGAGCGCGGTGAAAGCAGGAAAGGTGTTGAAAACGGAAGAGAAAATAATCTTGAACGGGACGTGACTGGGGGTTTGCGGCACAGCGATTGCTGTAGATTCAGGGAATCGAACCAGTTCCCAGAATCGCAATGAGCCGTTTAGAGGCAAACTTAAGTAACCCATGCCGATGAGAGTCCGGGAGGTTGTCAGATTGCTTCAGAAAGAGGGCTGGATACAGATGAGGTCTAAGGGCAGCCATCGTCACTTTAGACATCCCACTCGATCTTCTGTAATTACGGTGCCTGGCAATGACGGCAAGGAACTCGCGCCCGGCACGCTCAACGATATACTCAAGAAGGCGGAATTGAAATGAATAGCAGGCGTTATCCGGTTATCATTGAACGCACGAGCACGGGATACTCGGCCTACTCACCCGATGTGCTTGGTTGTGCCGCCGCAGGCGACACGGAGGAAGAGACTAGGCGCAATTTCCAGGACGCGCTGGTTACTCACTTTGCGGCAATGCGAGAAGTTGGCGAGGCGATTCCGGAGCCTAGCTCTTCGGTTGATTACGTCGAAATCGCGGCGTAGGAGGCGACCGGTGGAATCAAAATTTTAAATATGTTTGGCTAGCTTTCAGGATGTATTTTAGAGATGAGTGGAAGGTGTTTACTTGCTGCCATAGCCGGTCTCCACGCAGAGGGCAAGACGCTATGCCCAGGCGACATGGATCTCGAGAAAACGTTGAACAGGATCGAGGCTGAGACAAGGCGACGGCCTAAGATCCACACCGGCTTGAGTTTGGCAGCATTTGTTGCCGCATTATTATGTGAGGACTGGGCCTGCGGAACCCCCAATAAAATGCGTATTTCAAGAAACTTCCGAAGCGACGCGAGTTTTTGCCTCCCTCTGGATGCGGCTATAGACCTGGATTCGCAGGAGGCGGGTCATGGCTTCACGCAGATCGCGATTGTCGAGGAATTTGACAACCTGATCGCTGTTGCGGTCCATGCGTGAAATGACGAGTTCTTCCAGCTTGCGATCGAACACATGGGCAAAGTTGTCGAGGGTGTTCGCTTCGCCCGCATCGCGTACGCTTTCATCCGCGGCGGTGTCGGCGCGGACCTGATCCCAGAAGAGTTCGTCGATGCTGGTGAAGGTGGTTCCGAAACGCTCGTTCATCAGGTCGATGACGCGGGACAACGGAAGCGGCTGGTCCTCGACGCGGCCGGTACCAACATCGGACGGGCCTTTCAGCGTACCCGGAGTGCCCGGTTGCAGCGCGATGCGGCCCTCGCTGATTTTTTGCAGCCGGTAGAACTTCAGCTTGACGTTATCATCGAGGTCGAGATGTCCGGTTCCCTCGCGCACGGGAAGCTTCTTTTCGAAGAATCGAAGGTAGGCATCGAACTTTTCAAGTTTGCTGTCTCCGAACGGGATCACCTGTGATAGGAAGGAGTACAGCCGGCGGAACGCGTCCAGACGGTTGCGAAGCTCTTCCCGCGCGTCTTCGTTCGCATCGCCGAACCGGCCAACGGCTTTGTCGACGATCGAGTTCATCAAAGCGTTGTCGGTCAGGGTTTCCATGCGACGGGGCTTGAAGAAAACCGCGGCGAACTGCTCGACCTCGATCTCTTGAATGATGAATGCCGCATACACTTCCGCCCGAAGGGCGTAAAGCTGGCGGGCATCCGGTTCACCAGTAAGAATCGGAGCCGTGTCATAGTAACGCTGGAACGCTTTCTGGATCTCTTCGGGTTCGTTTACAAAATCGAGAACGAACGTATCTTCTTTGCCGGGGAAGGTACGGTTGAGGCGCGATAGCGTCTGCACGGCTTGTACGTCACCCAAGCGCTTGTCGACATACATGGTGTGCAAGAGAGGCTGATCGAAGCCGGTCTGGTATTTGTCAGCAGCGATGAGGATGCCGTATTCCTGCTTCTTGAATTCTTCGGGTAGTTTTTTCTCGCTGATCTTTCCGCCGTTCATTTTGACTTCGGTCAACTCTTCTTCGGTCGGGTCGTCGGGATCCACCAGTGAGCCCGAGAAGGCGACGAGCGTACGAAGATCGCTGTAGTGGTTCTCCTGGATATACAAGTCAGCAGCTTTTTTATAGCGAACCGCTTCCAGGCGGGAACCAGTGACCACCATGGCCTTGGCGCGTCCGCCGATTTTGTGGCGGACGAACTGGCGAAAGTGCTCGATAATCACTTCAGTCTTCTGGCCGATGTTGTGGGGGTGGAGGCGCATGAAGCGGGCCAGGGCCTTCGCGGCTTTCTTCTTCGCGACTTCGGGGTCGTCCTGGGCCGATTTCAACAGGCGGTAATACCTGTTATATATCGTGTAGTTCTTCAGCACATCGAGGATGAATCCTTCTTCGATGGCCTGGCGCATGGTGTATTCGTGGAAGGCGTGCGGCTCGCCGTTCGCATCGAGCCGACCGAAGACCTGGATGGTCTTGTACTTGGGTGTGGCGGTGAAGGCGAAAAAGCTCAGATTGGGCTGTTGCTTGCGGCCCTCGACTACGCGGATGACTTCCTCTTCGTAATCGGGCAGTTGTTCTTCTTCCGCTTTCTTGCGGGCGATGGCGCGGATGCGTTCGCCCGCGAGGACCGCTTTCATCTTGGCCGCGCTCTCGCCCGATTGGGAGCTGTGGGCTTCATCGACGATGACAGCGTAGCGGCGTTCTGGAAGATCGGCCGTTTGCTTCGCGACGAACGGGAACTTCTGGAGAATGGTGATGATGATGGGAACGCCGTTCCGGAGCGCGTCGGCGAGTTGCTTGGAATCTTCGTCAATCTTCAGGACGACCCCGGTTTTGTGCTCAAACTGGTAGATGGTGTCCTGCAGTTGCTTGTCAAGAACAAGCCGGTCCGTGATCACAATGACGCTGTCGAAGACCTTGCGATCTTGAGCGTCGTGGAGGCTGGATAGCCGGTGCGCCAGCCAAGCAATGCTGTTGCTTTTTCCGCTTCCGGCGGAATGCCAGACGAGGTAGTTTTTGCCGGTGAGCTGAGTGCGCGCGTCCGCCACGAGCTTGCGGACCGAATCCACCTGATGATAGCGGGGAAAGATGAGGACTTCCTGCTTGCCGGACTTATCGATGTGCAGAAAACGTCCAATGAGATCGAGCCAGCTATCGCGGTGCCAGATCTGCAGCCAAAGGTAATCCGTGCGATAACCGTTCGGGTTTTCGGGATTTCCGGCGCCCTTGTTATTCCCTTGGTTGAAGGGAAGGAACGAAGTGGCAGCGCCTTCGAGCCGGGTGGTCATGTAGCATTCGTCGGTATCGACGGCAAAATGCACGAGAGCGCGCTGCTTGAATGAGAACAACGGCTCGCGGTGATCGCGCCCGCGATATTGCTGGATAGCATCGCGGAAGTTCTGGCCCGTGAAAGGGTTCTTCAGTTCGGCGGTGGCGACCGGAAGACCATTGAGGCTGAGCAGCATGTCAACGGACTGTTCATGCTGCGAGCTGAAGCGAACCTGCCGCGTGACAGTGAGCCGGTTGGTGGCGTAGAGCGCCGCGGTGTCGGGGTTGAGACCGCTGGCGGGCGCGAAGTAGGCGAGAGCGAAAGTCTGGCCGAAGAAGTCCAGACCGTGGCGCAGGACTTCGAGTGTGCCGCTAGAATCGAGCGACTTGGTGAGCTCGTCGAGAAACGCTTCGTTGGCCCGAGTGCCGTAATAGTCCGCGATGACCTGCCATGCCTTGGTTTGGGTGCTTTGGACGAAGTCAAGGAGAATTTCGGGGTGGAGAGCGCGGGCGCCGTCGTAGAGAGTGGGGTCGCCTTTTTCGTAGCCGCCGGAAGTGATCAGGGAATGTTCAACGGCAGCTTCGAAGGCGATTTCGCGATGGTCGGTCATGAGGCGAGAGCCTCCATTTTCTTTTCGTGCTCGCGGATATCGAGTTGTCCGGTAACGGCGGCGGTGATGAGAGCGGAGCGGTATTCGCGAAGAAGATCTATGACAGCTACTGTAAGGTTGATTAGCGCGTTAATTTGGCTTCCTATGGCCAGGCACTCGGTTGTGATTGCTTCTTGATAGGGCAACGGAGGTATGGGAATTACTAGACGGCCAATGCTCCGCGCGTTGAGATTGTCCATAGTTGCGCCGACAGAAGCGAGTTCGAGTTGCTCTTTGCATCCGCGGATGCTGATAACGAACTTTAGGAAATGCCCAAGTAATTTACCTCTAGCGGGGCGAACGCGCGCAGAACCGGTTCCACATAACCAGTTTTCTTCAATGCGTGTAACGACCCCGCAACAGCCTAATTCGCCACGCCTCGCGAGGACAACATCTCCTTCGGAAAGACGGTGTCGCCTGAGCTGTTGTGATGTTTCATGAGATACTGTCGCTGCTCCTTCTAGGTGAATGGAGCCGTCCGCTAAGTCCGAGGGATTTATAACCGGCACTCCGCCCTCTATGTAATCGTCGGCGTGAAGCTGACTTCCGAAGGGTCCGGTTTGGATGGATTCAGCGACTTGAGACAAACGTTTGATGTCCCACGCCAATGGTACGCGCCCGAGCCATTCCACGCCCGAGTCTTTCATCGGCACGTTGGGGTCGAGGCCCTGTGTGACGGCGCGGCTGATGAGGGCGGCGCGCTTTTCATCGAGGAGTTCGATTAGGCGCTGCTTTTTGGCTATAAGAGCCGCAATGGTCTCTAGTGCTTCATCAAGAACTCTACAAACGATTTGCTGGATTTTGAGTGGTGGAATTGGGATAAGGGAGCTACCTATGACCGCCTTTGGTAGGCCAAAACGGGTAATTCCGGAAGCGGCAACCTGAAACTGTTGCTTTATGTGGTCGGCCTGCAGACACCGGAGAAGGAATCTTGAGAAAAGCTTTCGCTCATCGGGCCGAATTATCGCCAAGTGATAACCGCAGATGAGATCGGATGCAGATTCGGTCACCAGACAAGGTATCGCAATGTCGTCCCATGTTTCAGAATCTTTCGTGATAAGGACGTCACCCGCCAGAAGTCTATAACTAATAACTTCTCTAGCCGTCGCGGTTACTTTCATAAAGTTCAAAGAGAGATCGATCGTCTCGTTATAATAGACATCAGTGTAATTGCAGAGGCGGATCGGGTTTTCGCCCTCGACCGCTAGTTTGTCGACATTGCTAACGCGGTATCTTGATACGGCTCGTATGGGTTTCGCCTCCCACCCGATTGGCAGTGCGTCTATCCAATGAAGGTACGCAGGTCTACAGGTCACGCCGAGACCGCCGCCAAAGCCTTTACTATCTTGCCTTCGAGTTCCCGAATCTCCTTCTCGATCACCTCCAGCGGGCGCGGCGGTGTGTACTTATAGAAATGCCGGGTCAACGGGATTTCGTAACCGATCTTTGTCTTCTCCTCATCGATCCAGGCGTCCGGAACGTGCGGCTTGACCTCGCGCTTAAAGTATTCGTGAATGTCCTCCTTAAGCGGTACATTCTCCGTGTCGCGCAGCTCGGGATCGGGCTCGGTGTTCCCTTTGGCATCGCGGCAAATCGCCGCGTTTTCGTCCCGCTCGCTGAGCGCAGCGAGAATCGCCTTGCGGACCGCTCCTGAGATACTGAGCGACTTGGTCTGGAGTAATTTGTCGAGCGCTGCGATAAACTGCTTTCGGTCTGTCCAGACCTGGTCCACCGGCAAGGTGTTGAGGGCGGCCAGCAACTCCGCCTGGAGAGCCTGACCGCGTTCCACTTCTTTCTTTCCTTCTTTGCCCAATTTGCGTGAACTGGCGACGGCTTCAAAGGCACGCGAGGCTTGGAAAGCCGCCAAGTGTTCTGGAGTTGCCGAGAGGCTCAGGCGCAAAGGCCGCTCCACCGTGATTTTACGAAATCCGAAATCCTCGTTATCGAAAAGTTTGGAGTGTTCGGATTCAGTGAAGTCGCCATAGATGCGCACAATGTCTTGAATTTGGGCGTCCGCAATCAGGTTGCGTTTGTTGCCAAGGCTCTTACGCATCTTGATCGAGAAATCCACGGCGTTCACGAGTTGGACTTTGCCCCGGCGCTTGCGCTCTTTGCGATTCGTGACGATCCAGAGATAGGTATTAATACCTGTGTTGTAAAAGAGCTGGTCGGGTAGAGCGACGATGCCCTCCAGCCAGTCGTTCTCGATAATCCACTTGCGGATGCCGCTTTCGCCCGAGCCGGCATCACCGGTGAACAGGGGCGATCCGTTGAAGACGATGCCGATGCGGGAGCCTGTGCGATCGGCATGCGAATACGGCTGCATCTTTGAAATCATGTGCTGCAGGAAAAGAAACGAACCGTCGTTGATGCGCGGCAGACCGGCGCCGAAGCGTCCGTCATAGCCTTCGTTCTCGTGCTCTTTGCTGAGGAAGTCGTACTCCGATTCCCATTTCACGCCGAAGGGTGGATTGGCGAGCATGTAATCAAACTTCTTGGCGGGAAAGGCGTCGAAGGTTTTACCATCGCCTAGGGAGTCGCCAAGTTGAATTTTGTCGATCTCTTCGCCTTTAATCAGCATGTCGGAGCCACAGATGGCGTAGGCTTCGGCATTGTAGTCCTGCCCGAAGATGACGAGCTTGGCGTCCGGGTTCAGCTCCCGCATATACTTGGCGGCTTCGGATAGCATCCCGCCGGTTCCGGCCGCCGGATCGAACAGGGTACGGACCGCGCCTTTCTTGCGGAGTATGTCGTTATCGGGCAGGAACAGGAGATCGACCATGAGGCGGATGACTTCGCGGGGAGTGAAGTGATCTCCAGCTTCCTCATTGGCGGCTTCATTGAATTTGCGAACAAGTTCTTCGAAGGTGCGGCCCATCTCCAGATTGGAGACGATGTTGGGGTGCAGGCCGGCTTCCGCGAACTTCTGGACGAGTGTGAACAGGCGATTGGATTTATCGAGCTTCTGAATCTGCTGGTCGAAGCCGAAGTTATCGAACAGAGCGCGCGTTTCGGGCGAGAAGGCGTGAATGTAATGGAGTAGATTTTGCGCGAGGCCTTCCGGGTCATCAAGGAGCTTCGAGAAATCGTATTTGCTGGTGTTGTAGAACTGCTGCTTGGCGGCGCGGCGAAGCATTTTGTCGATTAAGGTGGC
This sequence comes from Bryobacteraceae bacterium, assembly GCA_051000095.1. Classification (GTDB taxonomy): domain Bacteria; phylum Acidobacteriota; class Terriglobia; order Bryobacterales; family Bryobacteraceae; genus JBBSHP01. The sequence goes on from JBPCOQ010000029.1 coordinate 7,548, forward strand.
GTTCTGGCCTTTCAGCCGCTTGTTCTCTTCGAGAACCTTTTCCTTGGTGGATTCGAGGACACAATCGAGGCGGCGCAGGACGGTCATCGGCAGCATGACCTTGCGGTATTCGGGCGGGCGATAGGGGCCGCGGAGAAGGTCGGCCACGTCCCAGATGAAGCTGACGAGGCGGTCGCTGTAGTTGGTCAATGGATTAGGTTACCTCTTTTGTTGACTGCATCTCAGGAGAGGTCGCGGCGTCCTGTTGAATTATGTGGGTGGGGCCGGGATTTCGTCTCTGAACTGAACCGATTTGGTGGCTCTAAGGCGATGCAACCAGGCGCTGCACGATTTCGCGAGTGGCATCCAGCAGTCCGCCCGGGGTGTTGAGACGGATCAGAACGGCGGCGGCATTTTCGGTTTCGGCCTGTTTGAGGACGCGAGAAACGATTTCGACGGTGATGGGATGGACGACCGAATCGACGTTCACGGCGATGACGCGCGGGGCCGGAGCGGTAAGGGCAAGGGCGGCCGAAACCGTGAATAGAGCGAGAATGCGCACTCGACTCTTACGATATCAGGAGTGTTCCTTTGCTTCGCGGCCCGGGCAAAGACCGGTTGAAAACATCAAGGTCTGCGTCTAAGTGCAACACAGGCAAGAATGCCTGTGCCACTCGGCGTTCCGAGCGACTTGATTGTACAGGCGGGTGTGCAGGTAAGTGAGACCAATTCAGCTTGATTAATTTTGCATCCTCGCAAGTTAAGCCTCATGCCTGTAAGTCTTGATCGATGGCCACAATCTTCAGAGAATGCAGCCGCGGAAGGCGTGCGTCGTTGGTCAAGAAAGAAGCAGCGCCCGAACTAATAGCGGTAGCCAACTGAATCGCATCCGGTGTGCGCAAGTTATGTCTCGCACGTAACTGGGCTGCAGGATCGTGCGGTATCGTCAGCGAGTTCCGGGTCCCCGCGACGCATTGGATGTACCAGTACTTCGACCAATGTCACCGCGGAGGTGACCACGCGAAATTCGCCACGATCAATGGCTTCGAAAAACGGCCGGACGAACGGAAGGTATATCGAATTCTCTTCTATGAGGTATAAGCGGAGCAGTGTCCAGGCCAACGACGCTACCGCGAAGAGCCTCTATCCATTCCATGAGGTGCGTTGGCGATCGACATATTCTTGTGCATCAATACCCTCCCAGATCTTCTTGCCCAAACCCTGGAGCTCAAGGATGCTACCGTGAGCATCCGGACGGGCGGGGTTTTGGGCAAGGGTTCAAGGGCGCACTCGATCACTTCTTCGGGGGAGTGATACCGGCCTCGTGCCAGTTTGCTCCTGTAACAGCTTCTCGCTATGGGGATTCAGATGGATATTCATACAGTTCCTCCTCCGATGCTCTCCATCAGTTTACAAAATGTCGCACTCTCCTTAGATCGGTGTTTAAGGCCAGATCCGTGCTCACCCCAGCTTAGGGAACCGTTATTGTGTAGCGCTTGTTTTTCATCGAGCCATTGCTCCAGATCGTCAAAGAACGCGCCAGCGGAAGTGTGACTGCGGAATACTTCCCGAGCGACTTGATTGTACCGGCGGGGAGTGCGGGTCACCGTGCCCGCGAATGCAGCGTGGCTTTGCGCCTTGTTTCCGCGCGTGATCCAGTGCTTGGTTCCCTGTGAAGGCTTGGCCCTCGCGAATGGTCTGGCGCGGAAATTGACCAAACAGCCGATATACTCCGAAAGCATATTCCGCCACGCTGCGTGCGTCCCGCATCCGCAGGGCCATCTTCGAGTCATTGCCGCTCCGCAGTTCAATATGGATCAGCGATTCATCCTGTGACTTAAACCATATCGTTGCCACGAATAAACCATAATCTTGCCGGATACGCCTCGGCAGCGCCATTGTTGCATTCCACTGTCCGAGAGCTTTCCGACGCGGATAAATCATAATGTTGCCGGAAGTGCGCCCTGTGAAGCATAACCCTGCCGTGGGTGCATCGACGCGGTACGGCCACATCGTGTCCCGGCCGGACTTCATCCGATACGCCGCCTACATCCACGGAACTGGATCGGCAAACACTACGCCATTTTCGGCGAGTAATTCGATCCTTCCAAGCTAATAGCTGAATTGGGAGCAAGCCTGAGCTGTTCGATTGCGGTCAACAGACTAGAACGGAACTCGGGGTTGGTAGTTCGCTGCTGCTCTGTGACCAAGCCAGCCCGAACTCAGTTGACAGGTACAGGGTACCAGCTCTGTCAACCACAACAATCGTTGAGCCGTTTGTGGCGATGCAACCTGTGTCGGCGATACCGTTGATCCACGTAGGCAGGCCGCCTTTGACCGCCACCATGTCTGCATCCCGTCTGATCGGCCGACGATAAATTCTTCCCTGGGTCGCAAAGGGATCTGTGGACGCGGAGACAAGAATGTCATCGCCCGAGAACGCTACCGCGGAGCAGTGCGATGCGTGCAGGCCGTCGCGTTCTATGGTCCATGTTGCTCCTGCGTCGTGGCTAATGCAAAGGCCGATAGCGGACGCCGCGACGACAATGTCCGGATCTGCCTGGTGCGCCTGCACCTCATGAACATCGCTGTTGATATCTATGGTGGGCTGCCAGGTTCTTCCGCCATCCATTGAACGCGGAATGCCTCCGACGTGAACGTTGGCGAACAGTATGCTCCCGGTCGAGTTGGCCGCAACCGAGCGAATGCCTAGCGGTGGCCCGAGACGCTGCCCATTAACAATTGCCGAACCAGCAAACCAAGCATCCCGCCCCGCGATGTTGTCGAAACCATCGATAGGATCAAGCACACCGCCCCCATGGCTCAGCCGCAGCATGCGTGCATCGTCCGTTCCTACATAGATGGTGTCTCTAACAGCCATACAGCACGAAAGCTCGAACTCGCTCGTAGCGACGGTTGCCCATTCGCCGCTTGGGGCACGCCTGCGCAGCGAATGTTGGCCGACAATGGCGAGTGCACCGCCGCGTCCATCCGGCGCGAGCCCTCTCACGGGCTGGTTCGCAATCTCTTGCGTGCGCACATCGCCGGTGACTGCGAACAGCCCATCGCCCCACGTCGCCACAAGTATCGCCGGTTTCGTCACGGATCAGTTTCCTCTCGCAGTTGTCGCGGGCTATTAGAGTTATTGAACAAGCCCGTGCGTTCTCTTGGAGCGAGCCATTGTGATTCGGCTAACGTGCACGCCCAATCAATGATTCTCCCGCAAAGTCGCCAAGGTTTAGGGAATCGCTGCCGCTCCGCTGCATTCACGCGCCGAAGTACTGAGGCCCAAAATAAAGTCACACATCCGGAGCTTCACCCAGGAGGTCCACCCGCGGATTCTGAAACTTCGGCAGTTCGACATCCAGCCAATTCCGGATAGAAACTCCTGTCAATTGGCGCAAGGTAGCCGGAGCCGGCCCTCGTAAAAGGAGCTTTAGCGTGACATCGTATTCATGCATCGGGTTAGTGACAGTACACTACGCAGTCCGCTTGTGCCACAAAAAGTACACAGGGATCCCCAGCAGCACAATGATCAGCCCGGGCCACGTGTAGTTCGGCTTGTAGATCAGCAGCAGCACTTCAATCAAACTGGCGGCAGCGATGTAGGCGGCGGGCAATACCGGGTAGCCGAAAGCCTGATACGGCCGCTCCATCTCAGGCCGCTTCCATCGCAGAACGAAAATCCCGAGAATCGTGAGGATGTAGAACAGCACTACCGCGAAGATGACGTAATCGAGCAGGTCGTTGTACCGGCCCGTCATCGTGAGGATGCAGGCCCAGACACACTGGATGATCAGAGACACGCGGGGCGCGCGATGAATCGGATCCAGCGTCGCCACCGAGCGGAAGAACAGGCCATCCAGAGCCATCGCGTAGTACACACGGGCTCCCGCGAGAATCAATCCGTTCGCACAGCCAAAGGTGGAAATCATAATCGCCGCGGCCATCAGTTTCACAGCCGCGGAGCCAAGGATCCCGGCCGCCACAGCCGTGGCTACTCGATCTTCCGGCGCGGTCTGGATCGCTTCCAACGGCAACACGGACAGGTACACGAAATTGCATGCGAGATAAAGTGTCGAGACAATCGCGACGCCGAAAGCCAGGGAGAGCGGCAGGTTCCGGCGCGGATTCCTCACCTCGGCAGCCGTGAAGGTGACGTTGTTCCACGCGTCTGATGAAAACAACGACCCCACCATGGCCACTCCTACCAGCCGTATGGTTGTGAAGCCCCAATCGGCATTGCTCCAGAAGCGCGTGAAATTGCGCTGGATGGCCCCCGGATTTCGTCCCATCAGGATTCCGATTCCGATCAGGCCCAGCAATGCCGCAACCTTCGCAACCGTGAACACGTTCTGTACCAGCGCGCCGGTTCGAATTCCGCGCGTATTCACAGCGGTTAGACCAACCAACAGAACGATCGCCACAAGCTGCTGTGTGTTGAGCCCGAATTTCCCCGCGCCTACCAGATAATTATTCGCGGAAATCCATGGAACGAACACTCCGGTGAACTTGGCGAAGGCCACCGCGACCGCGGCCACGGTTCCGGTCTGGATCACCAGGAACATCGTCCAGCCATACAAGAACCCGCTCAACGGCCCGAACGCCTCCCGCAGGTAGACATACTGCCCTCCGGCCTGCGGCATCGCGGCCGCGAGCTCACCATAACTGAGCGCGGCGATCATGGTGAGCAGCGCCGTCACGAGCCATGTCACGATCAATAACCCTGGGGAATTGACCTGGCGCGCGATGTCGGCCGACACGATGAAAATTCCCGAGCCAATCATCGATCCCACCACCAGCGTCGTGGAATCGATTAAGCCCAGGCCTTTCACCAGGCCGGTCTTTACGTCTTGAGTAACTGTACCCATTCTTCCGTCCTCTTTCGCAAAGCCAGTTTGGTGTGCTCTTCCGGTACCAGATCGCCGATTACCGCAACCGAATCCGCTCCCGCCTGCATGGCTTCGAGCGCCGATTGGCGGGTAATTCCTCCGATAGCAACCAGGGGCCGGGTGACCATCGCCCGCAGCCTCGCGAGCTCTTTCAACCCGACTACCGGGTCCGGGTTTTCCTTCGATGCAGTCTGAAAGATCGGACCCAGCGCCAGGTAATCCGCCGGCTCTTCAGCCGCTTCCCGCAACTGCATTTCGTTGTGCGTGGAGAATCCAATGGCGAGATCAGCGGGTAGGATCTTGCGGACATCCCGCGGCCGCAAATCATCCTGGCCCACGTGCAGCGCCGCGTTGAGCAGCGCCGCCACATCCGCACGATCGTCGATCACGAACAGCGCGCCCGCCGCGGCGCACATTCTTGCCATCCGTTGCGCGTCGGCAAATAACTGTCGCGAAAAATGCCCCTTATGCCGGAGTTGCAACAGACGCGCGCCGCCTTCGAGAATCGCCTCGCAAGCGTCCAAAACTGGAATCCCGGCGCGCGTCCACAAAGCAGTGTCCAGCACGGGATAGAATGGAGCAAGTTTCAATTCGATCATGATACCGTGGGCAGGAAATGAAGGTTAGCTTCGAAATAGCGCCGGATATTTGCATCCTGCGGCTGGAAGGACGTTTTGCCACCGGGCAGGATTCCGAATACCTGCGCGCCAAGAGCGAGGAGCTGAAGAAGGCCGGATGCCGCAACATCATCGCGGACTTCAGCAAGGTCTCCTATATCGATTCGACCGGCATCGGTTTTCTGATCGCCATTTACACCAGTGTTCGCCGCGACACCGGCGGCCACTTCGTTATCTCGGGTACCAACCGGCGGGTCCGCGACGTGCTCGATCTGACGAAACTGAGCGGCATTTTGAAGCTGTACGAAAACGAAGCAGCCGCGCGGTCGGCCTTGCAAGCGCTGGCGTGAGTTTTTAGTTCAATCTGGGCCATGCCGGCATTACTCGGCGCGCAATGCTTCCAGCGGCGAAATTAAACTTGCTCGGAACGCCGGAATCAAGGATGCGGCCAACGCGGATAACCCGAGCATCACGACGGCTACTAACGTCACCACGGGATTGTATGGATCCATGCCGTAAAGCTGATTGCCCAGGAACCGTCCTGTGGCAAACGTCAACGGCAACCCAATGAATAGTCCAAAGAGAATCAGCCAGAATGCGCCTCGTAGCACCAGCGCCACGACGTCGCCGCGATTAGCGCCCAGCGCCATACGCACGCCGATCTCGTTGACGCGGCGTTCGGCATTGTAGGCAGTAACTCCATACAGCCCAATCGAAGCTAAGACAAGCGAGAGAACTCCGAAGAACGAAGTGAGGCGTGCGATGAGCCGCTGCTGGCTGAACTGGCCGGCCACTTGCTCTCTCAGAGTGCGAATCGAAATGATCGGCATATTGGGATCCACCGAAGCCATGGCTTGGAGTACCCGCGGAATGGCCAGGCTAGGTCCGAGCCTCGTGAGAATGACAATGTCATGCAGGAAAAGCGAGCCCTGATTGCCCCGTGTGTATTCGGCTTGTGCTTCCGGTAAAAAGAAGAACGGACCAATTGGCCGGTCGAGTTTGTATGTCAAATAGCGAGCATCTTTAGCTACGCCCACTACCTCGAATTGGCGGCTCTCTCCCGGTTCGCGGCCGAAGTGCTGGCCAATCGGATCTTCATTCCTGAAAAACTTTCGCGCAAACGCCTCATTAATGACTGCCACATTTCGCGAAGTCGCCGTATCCTGTTCGGAGATGCCGCGCCCTCTGATGATAGGGTTTCCGATGACGTCAAAGTATCCCGCCGTAACTCGATCCCATGCAGCGGAGTTGTCATCCCTAGGCCCCGGAGCGGGATGCCCATCCACCCAGATGCCAGCACCCCAACCGTTGCCGCTTAGCGGCGAATACAGGCACAGAGCCACGGAAGATACCCCGGGAATGGTTGCTATTGAATCGTGGATGCGCCGGTAGAGCAGCGAGAGTTGCTCTGTCCGATAACCGGCAAGCCGGGGATTTATGTTCGCGATGATGCGCCGGTCCTGATCGAATCCGAAATTTTGATTCTCCAGGCCATGCAGCGCGGCGCTGAGCAGTCCTGCCGCCGATAGCAAAACAAGCGAGAGCGCGGCCTGGAAGACCACGAGTGTCTTCCTCGGGAGCGAGCCTGCGCGGGCGGTGGAGCGGCTGGCTCCGCGAAGAGCTTCGATCGGGTCTACTCGTGTGGCCATCCACGCGGGAGCGATGCCGAAGGCAACTCCCGTCACAAGCGATGCGACAAAAGCGAACAGCAACACTGGCAGCGAAGGCGACGCGCTGATTGGCACGCCTGCCATGCCGCCGTTTGTTGGGAATGCAAAATGCAAAATTAAGCCCGTGCCCGCAAACGCGATCGCCAACCCCCCCGCGCCGCCAAACAACGAGAGCAACATGCTTTCGGTAAGGGCCTGCCTAACAAGCCTTGACGCTCGCGCACCCAGCGCCAGGCTCAACGATGTCTGCCTCCGCCGCTCCATGCCGCGAACGAGCATTAGATTGGCCACGTTGGCGCAAACGATCAGCAGCACAAAGCCGGAAACCATCATCAAGATCTGAAGCCAGTGCTGGTATTGCTCGCGCATGCTCGTGATGCCGGCGCCGCCGGGACTGAGGTACAGAGTTTGATTCGGAAATTTCGCGCGATCGTTGGCGCTCATCTCACCCCAGTGCGAGCGCAGCCACTGCTTCAGCTCCACGCGCATTTCAGCTTCTATGGATGCGGGCTTCGCGCCTGGTTGGATGCGGCCGATCAATTCTAACCAGTGGGTATCGTACTTGTTGAGATCGGCATCAACCTCCACGAATGGCTCGGTGGCCAAAGGTAGAAAAAAATCGGGCGGGGCGCTACGCAGAGTGTCGCCAAAGAAACCGGGCGGAGTGATTCCCACCACGGTAAATGGCTTTTCATCCAGATTGAAGACACTACCGATAACGGAGGGATCCGATCCATACTGTTGCTGCCATAAGCGATAGCTCATGATGGCGGCTGGTGGCGCGCCGGGTTGATCGTCTTGGGCCGTAAGCGCACGCCCAGCATATGCTTTTATGCCGAACATGGTGAAGTAATTGCCTGATACAAACTCGCCTGGATAGCTTTGGGCTGCTTCTGAGCTGCCCGAGCGCCGGACACCAAAGAGCGGCTCAGGCGCGGGGAAGGCTGCCAATTCGGAAAAGCCTTTGGTGTGGTCTCTCAAATACTTGTACAACTCGTACGAGACAAGGGAGAACTCTTTATCTTGGCTGTACCCGCCTTGGTAGCAGCAACGGGTTTCTTTTCCCAGGCGGTACAATTCGCCGGGATTCGCTACCGGTAGCGACTTCAGCAGAACGGCATGCACCAAAGTGAAAATCGAGGTGGTCGCGCCAATGCCCAGCGCCAACGTCAGCACCGTGGCGACGGTGAACGCCGGGGCCATTCGCAAACGCCGCAGCGCCTGGCGCATATCTTGCATCAGCGTTTCCAGAAACGGTATTCCTCTTTGGTCTCGATAGCTTTCCCTCATTGCTTCCACCGCTCCGAACTTCAGTGCAGCCTGACGCCGCGCTTCAACGGGCCATAAACCGGCCCTTATGTTTTCCGCAGTTTGCAGAGCGAGATGCTCTTCAATTTCAGCCCGCAATCGCTCCTCGTCTTGCCCGGTTTTCGTCCAGGAACTTAGCCGCTTGAAGAATCGCCTTAGCGTTCTCATTTCAGATCTTCTGCTTTCGCCGCAAAGAACCGCCCCATGATGGCCGCCGTCTGTTCCCAACCTCGGGTCTCGGCCTGCAATTGTTTGCGTCCGCCGCGTGTCAGCCGATAGAAGCGCGCTTTGCGGTTACTTTCGGAGGCGCCCCATTCGGAGGCGATCGAACCCTCCTGCTCCAGCTTCAGCAGGACGGGATATAGCGTGCCTTGATTTACGGTGAGAAGATCTCCGCTGATCTGCTCGATACGCCGGGCGATGCCGTAGCCGTGCAGCGGTCCAAGCACGTCCAGAGTTTTCAGCGCCATCAACGCCAGCGTGCCTTGCAAGACATCCGTTTTTGCTTTCATGCGGCTTATGGGTTTCCAACAGGAAGCATGGCACACTTCCATTGGGAAAGCAACAGGTCCACTTCATTGCCCCTGTTCCAGCGTCTAGCTCAACAGCCGGAGAAATCGAGTTTTCGATAACAGCTACTGAGGACGCGCTGACTCAAAAGTTTCGACCTACGTTCTAATTGGGGCAGGTTCCCGGCCTGCTCAGTCAAGAGCACCGGGGGGGCAGGCCGGGGACCTGCCCCACATGGGTCCTTCAAGGGCGCGGTCGAGAGTGAAGAATCTTTCGACCTGGTGTGAAGTGAAAACGAAACCGCTGCCGTGGCTTGAGCTTTAGCCAACGCTGCACCTCCTTGCCGGCTTCGGTGACGAGCCTGACCGGCGGCGATAACCTTGCCGTTCAAGATATTGAAGGCAGCGAATAGAGTAGTTGTGCCGTGACGTTGTAGTCGTGAGTCTGGCGTTCCGGTAGCCCGGGGCGGAGCGGCAAGATGGGCGCTGCACGGTCCAGCGCTTGAATCAGAAAGGAGTCCCGGCGCCGGACTGTTCCGGCTTTTCTCCAGGCTCATTGTTCAATGAGAAAATGCTCCCTCCGCGGTTGTTTTGAACACAACATCGGAATGAGCGGTCTGATCTACCTCCAGCCGGAACACGTCCGGCCGGGAGTAATGGCCATTTACATCCAGCAGCATTCTGCCCTCGATGCAACAGGCTGGATCGATCTCCGCGACCAGTATTCCCGCGGTACCCTGCAACGGTCCGGCCAGGAGATCGCCATTTGGAGCAATCACCGCGCTGCCACCCCGCAACAGCAGGTCGCCTTTTGCACCAGGCATCTCCTCGAGCGCCTCTCGCGCAACGCCCCCTGTATTGGCTAGCGCTTCTTCCCGCGTCAGGACAGAAGCCGCGGCGAGAACGAAGCACTGGCCCTCGAATGCGTAATGCCGCGACGCAACCAGATTCATCTCCCGGCACGTGGGCCATTGGGCAATGTGGACCATTTCGTGCCGCGCATGCATCGCTGCGCGAGCGAGAGGCATCCAGTGCTCCCAGCAGATCAGTCCGCCGATGCGGCCTAACGCGCTGTCGATCACGGTGAGCGTGCTGCCATCGCCTTGGCCCCAGATCAAGCGTTCCGTGTAGGTGGGCATCAGCTTCCGATGAATGCCGAGCACGCCTTTTCCGGACAGATAAAGCATTGTGTTGTATAAAGTGCCGCCTACTCGCTCGTGAGCGCCCATAACCACGATCACTCCGCAATCCGCGGCCTTCTTGACCAGAGCCTCCACCTCCGGTCCCTCCAACGTAATGCTGTTTTCAAACAAAAGGGCAAACAGAGCCTTGGCCGGAGGATGGTCCCATAACGCGGCGCCCGGCGCGAAGTCGAGCCATACCGGATAACCGGGAAGCCATGTCTCCGGGAAGGCAACGATCTGTGCGCCTTGTGCAGCGGCTAGAGCGATTAGATAGCAGGCTTTCTCGGTGGTCTGGTTTGCATTGAGGAATATAGGGCTGTCCTGAACGGCCGCGGCCCGGAAAACCGGGCCTCTCATACTGGGATCTGTTCGACGATCTGAATCCCGTATGCGTCGAGACCAACGATCTTGCGAGGATGATTGGTCAACAGCCGGATAGTGTGCAGGCCCAGATCGGAGAGGATCTGCGCGCCGATCCCGTTCTCGTGTTGCAACGTCCGCTGACCGTCGGGGGTGGCGTAACTCTTATGGTTGCGAAATCCGGAGCCGGTCTGGTGTAGATAAACAAGAACACCAGCGCCTTCGCGCGCGATACGCTCGAGCGAATTCCGGATCGTGCGGCTACAATCGCAATCCACCGACCCGAATACGTCGCCGAGAACGCAATGCGAGTGCATTCGCACCAGCACGTCTGGTTGATCGGCGATCTCGCCATGCACCAGGGCCAGATGCTGCTCGGGCAGGATGGTGCTGGCATAGGCAATTGTCCGGAAGTTGCCGAACTCGGTACGGACGCAACTCTCGCTTTGCCGGTGGATGAAGCGCTCGTTGTGCAGGCGGTGGCGAATCAGGTCCGCGACCGAGATCATTTTCAATCCGTGATGCGCGCAGAACTCGATCAGTTGCGGAACGCGCGCCATCGTCCCATCGTCGTTCATGATTTCGCAGATCACGCCGCCAGGGCGGAATCCGGCGAGTCTGGCGATATCCACCACGGCCTCTGTTTGTCCGGCCCTGACCAGCACGCCTCCTTCGCGGGCGCGCAGAGGGAACACATGGCCGGGACGCGCCAGATCGCTTGGCCGGCTCTTCGCGTCAATGGCAACCTGGATGGTGCGCGCGCGATCGGCCGCCGAGATTCCGGTGGTGACACCCTCCATCGCCTCGATCGATTCACAGAAATTCGTGCCGAGGCGAGAGGTGTTGCGGCTGGTCATCAGCGGCAATTGCAACGCGTCGCAAATGCTCGCGTCCAGCGATAGACAAATCAGGCCGCGCGCATGCTTCGCCATGAAGTTGATCGTGCCGGCGGTCACCATTTCGGCCGCGATCGCGAGGTCGCCCTCATTCTCGCGGTCTTCGTCATCGACGATGACCAGCATGCGGCCGGCGCGGAACTCCTCTATCGCTTCCGGAATGGTCGCAAATGGCATGGCGTGATTACAGGATAGCGAAAGCGCCACTGGAGAAAAAATTAAATAGCCACGGATGAACACGGATGAACGCGGATAGCTTTAAGCTTTTTATCTCTGCGCATCTGTGTGCATCGGTGGCCCATTCATTTTTATTCCACCGCGAACTTCTGTCGCGTTTCGTAGCTTTGGCGCCCTATGGTGTCGTGAACCGTAAGCATAATCGTGTACTCGCCGCGCTGCAGGTCCGCGGGCAAGCTGAGGCTGAGCACTCCGGGGGTATAGCGCTGTGGATAGAAGGACTGGTTCTTTTCCTGGGCGGCTTTGGGCTGATCGTAAGTTGTCTCACCGGATCGGCGGAGAACTTTGAGACCATAATCCACATCGAACGCGTTTCCTTCGCCCAGCGTATACCCGGTCATATCGAAGCGCGCCCAGACGGTGTCGCCGGGGCGGTAGGCGGGTACCTGGAGCGGATCCTTATCCTCCTCGGTTCGCAAGAAACGGAAATTTCTGACCGTCAAAGTATCACTGGCGGCTACTTGCCTGCCTTGCACCCGCAGCGGGATGGCCGCTTGAGCTTCGCTCCTTGCGAGATTGTCTTTCACTTTGACGCTCACCTGGTATTCGCCCGTATCAGCGAGCGGAGGAAGAGCGATGGTGTGCCGGATCTTGGGCAGCCATTTCTTGTCCTCCGAGGTTATGGTGGAAGCCACCTTGCCGGTCTCGACGGGGATGATGAACAGCCCTTTGGAATCCCGCGCTTCAATCGTGTAAGCCAGGTCCACGATATGGTCGTCCTCCTTCGGTTGCTTCGTATACCCTGCCACCTGGCAACTGAAGAATACGATGTCGCCCGGAAGAAAGCGAAAGTCCGTGGGAACCGGCACGCCATCCTCGGATTGCGAGAGGACTGGGCGCTCGATCGTCAGCTTCTGGTCCGCCCCGGCAAGCGTTGCGGCGATTGCAAACATGACGAACAGCCGCCTCGACATCACTAGTACCATTGTAGGAGGAGCACGCCGTTGCCACTCCTTCTCCTCTGCATCATCCTCATATTTGCCATTCCGAAACGTGGCACAGGCATTCGTGCCTGTGTGGTTCTTATCCGTCTTTTCCTCAGCCTGGCCTCCGTCTTTCCGGCCACCGCGCAATCCGAGCATCCGCTCACCGGACGCAAGATCGCGCCCGTCATGGGCGTGGGCGGCGCCGATTGGCTGGAGCGTTCCGAGCGTGAAAAAGAAGAGGCTCCCAGCGCGGCGATAGAGTCACTGGGCATCCAGAAGGGCATGAATATCGCCGATGTGGGTGCTGGCACAGGGTATTTCTCGATCCGCTTAGCGCGCCGCGTGGGCCCGGCCGGGAAAGTGTATGCCAACGATATCCAGCCCGAGATGCTTGACAAGCTCCGTGAGAAGACCCAGAACGAAGGGATCACGAACATCGAGACAGTACTTGGGTCGGAAGCCGACCCGAAGTTGCCGCCCGGCAAGATGGACATCGTGATCATGGTGGACGTTTATCACGAGCTCTCGCAGCCTCAGGCGATGCTTCAAAAGATCCGTGCGTCGCTAAAGCCCAACGGGCGGCTGATCCTGCTCGAATACCGCAAGGAAGATCCCGCCATTCCAATCCGGCCCGAGCATAAGATGAGCGTCGCGGAGGTAAAGACGGAAGTCGAAGCCGAAGGATTCAAGCTGGACAAGGTTCTCGATACACTGCCGCGGCAACACATCCTGTTTTTCAAAAAGCAATCGATGTAGTCGTATCACACATCCCGCGCCGCCACCGCTTCATTCGCCAGCTTCATTAACCGCGGGCAACACCCCGTGAGTGAAATCGTGATGTCCCGCAGCCTCGCTCCATGGAAACGCACTCGCGGCGGCTGACGATGCTCCGGACAGCGGAGCCCGCGCAATTTTCGCTCGGTGAATCGCTTAAACTCATCCACGCGGTCTCTTTCGAAGTCCGCCGGGTGTTGATCGCCGTGAGATCCCTGCAAAATACATTCTAGTACAAAATTGTTTCGGAACGAAACCGGAGATAATAGTCAAGAAGGTTGCACATGGATTTTTTGGAACAGGTCAAATCCTCCGTCGACATCGTCAAAGTGGTCGGCGAGTACGGCGTGCGGCTCAAGAAAGCCGGCGGCAGTTCGAGCTACAAGGGCCTGTGCCCCTTTCACAACGAGAAGACGCCGTCTTTTTCGGTCCACGGCACCCACCAGTTTTATAAATGTTTCGGATGCGACTCCAAGGGCGACGTTTTCAAGTTCGTCATGGAGATTGAGCGCGTCAGCTTCTTCGACGCGCTCAAGATGCTCGCCGAGCGCAATGGCATACCCATTCCCAAGCGCGCCGAGTACAGTGATCCGCAATCCAAGCTCCGGTCTTCGTTGATCGACATGCACGAGATCGCGGCGCGATTTTTTCAGGACAACTTGAGGGGCCCACAGGGAAGCGAAGCGCGCGCTTACCTCGCCAAGCGGGGTTTGAATGACGAGCAGATCGCCGAGTTTGGACTGGGTTTCTCGCTGGATTCATGGGATCAGTTGGTCCGCCGTCTCGAGCAGGAGGGCATCCCCGCCGATCAGCTCGAGCACAGCGGTCTGGTATCGAGGCGCCAGGAGGGTGGCGGGTTTTACGATCGCTTCCGCGGCCGCCTGATGTTTCCGATCCATAACGAATCGGGCAAGGTGATCGGCTTCGGTGGCCGCGCCATCAAACCAGGTGACGAGCCGAAGTACCTGAACTCCCCCGAAACGGAGATCTACAAGAAAAGTTTCGTGCTGTACAACCTGCATCGCGCCAAGGACGCCGTCCGCAAACAGGAGCGCGCCGTGCTGGTCGAAGGCTACATGGATGTGATCGGCGTCTATTCGGCTGGAGTTCGCAACGTCGTCGCAAGCTGCGGCACGGCTTTGACGAATACGCAGGTACGGGCCATCAAGCGCTTTTCGGAGAAGATCGTCGTCAACTTCGATCCGGATGCCGCGGGCGCGAATGCGGCCGAGCGGTCGATCCAGATTTTGTTGGACGAAAACATGCGCGTTCGTGTTCTGGATTTGCCGGGCGGTCTCGACCCCGATGATTATGTGAAGCAGAATGGCCCGGAGAACTACCGCTCCAAAGTAGAGCAGGCGGCCGGCTATTTCGAGTGGCTGTCGGACCGGGCGCGCAAGAAGTTCGACATGCGGACGGCGGAAGGCAGAATCGCGGGACTGCAATTTCTGATGCCGGCCATTCAGCGGGTCTCAGACCGGCTCGAGCGGGCCACCATCGCCGAGCAGGTCGCTGGCTATCTAGGGATCGAGCGCGGCTTGGTCCTTGACCAGTTCCGCAGGGCCGCGACACATCGGACCGAATCGGCTCCGCAGCACCGGCCTGGTGACGTACCACCTATTGAGAAGTTGCTCCTGAACGCTCTGCTGGTGAGCTCCGGCGCCCGGGCGGAGGTCCTGCCGAGGCTGCTGGAATTGGAAATAGCCGAGCAATTTGTCACCCGCCGCATTCTGAATGCGCTATTGTCAGTGGGGCCCTCATCGGGAGGGGCCTCGCCGGCGCGGGGTTTCCGGGATGGTCCCTCATTCACCTTTTCGGACCTCGAGGGCCGCCTGAACGATAGTGATCGCGACCTATTGACCAAGCTGGTTTTTGCCGATGAATTGGGTGAAGAGGCTGGAGCGTTCGAACAAGCGATGGAGTGTCTAAGAACTCTGGAATCCCAGAACCGGCAACTACAGCGGACTAATTTACGGGATAGAATCAGAACGGCGGAGCGCAATGGCGATATGCGGGAGGCCCTGCGTTTGATGGAAGAGCTAAACGAGCTCCCGTTGAAACGACCCGCCAGGGAGATGCACTAAATCGGTGGTGTAAACTGAATGGAAACCGTAGTACCGATCGCTGGAGAATGAGGAGCCAGTGTCAATTGACAACAAACTCGGACGCATGAAAGACCTAATTGAAACCGGCAAGGAAAAGGGCTTTGTCCTCTACGATGAAGTCAGCGATTTGCTGACTGCGGAGTTTCCTTCCACGCGCGAGTTCGAGGATCTGCTGACAGACTTCGATACGGCGGGAGTCGAGATTCTCGACGAGCCAAAGCTCGATTGTGAGAAAAAAGCCGATGAGCCGGACGATCTCGCCGATCTCGATCTGGTTCCCGAGGGCGGCGACAAAACTTATGATCCCGTGCGTATGTACCTGCGCGAGATGGGCGCGGTTCCATTGCTCACCCGTGAGGGCGAAATCGAGCTCGCCAGGCGCAATGAACGGGGGCAGTGGAGCGTCAGAAAAGCACTTTCGCGGTCGCCGTTGGTAATCCGCGAAATCATTCAGCTTGGCGAAGATCTGCGCAAAGGCCAGACATCGGTCAAAGACGTCCTGGTCTTGCCTGAATTCGTTATCACCGACGAAGACTTCTCAAAGCAGACGCAAGATCTCCTCGCCAAGATCGACGAGATCGAGAAGCACTATAAGAAATCCCAACAGTTCCGCCAGAAGCTTCAGGCGATATCCCGGGGGATGAAGCCCAAGCAGCATCGCAGCCTGCGCTATAACCAGGCCCGCGCGATGGTCCAGGTCTCGCGCATCATCCGCGAAACCCAGTTCGGCACCGCCATTCGCCGTAGCCTCGGAGACCGGCTTCGCGCAGCGGTGGACGAGCTCAAACCAGTCGAGCGCGAGGTAGCCAAAATCCAGCGCAGGATGGAGGAGCCCCAGAACGGGCATCACCAGTTCTCGCGGGATCTGCGCAAAGAGCTGCGGCAATGTACCATCCGCATCCAACAGATTGAGGAAGAGTGCGGCGCAACGGCTACCGAGCTTCGGCGCACGCTCCACATCGTCGAGCGGGGTGAGCAGGAGGCAGAATTTGCCAAGAAGCAGTTGATCGAGGCAAATCTTCGCCTGGTGGTCTCAATCGCCAAGCGGTATACCAACCGCGGATTGCAGTTTTTGGATCTGATTCAGGAAGGCAACATTGGCCTGATGAAGGCGGTCGACAAGTTCGATTACCGGCGCGGGTATAAGTTCTCCACCTATGCGACATGGTGGGTCCGCCAGGCTATCACGCGCGCTATCGCCGACCAGGCCAGAACCATTCGCATTCCGGTGCACATGATCGAGACGATCAATAAACTCGTCCGCACGCAGCGTGAATTGCAGCAGCAGTTAGGCCGCGAGCCTACCACCGAAGAGCTTTCGGTCTCGATGGAGCTGCCCGTCGGCAAAATCCGTAAGGCCCTTCGGATTGCGCAGGAACCGATCTCGCTCGAAACACCGGTGGGTGAGGAAGACGAATCGCACCTCGGTGATTTCATCGTGGACCGCCGCGTCGTTTCACCATCCGAGGCTGTAATCAATTTGAACTTGCGCGAACAGACGGCCGAAGTTTTAAAAACCCTCAGCCCGCGCGAAGAAAAGATCATCAAGATGCGATTCGGGCTTCAGGACGGTAGCGAGCACACGCTCGAGGAAGTCGGCCAGCACTTCGCGGTTACACGGGAGCGTATCCGCCAGATCGAGGCCAAGGCGTTGCGCAAGCTCCGTCACCCCAACCGCAGCCACCGCCTGCGCACTTTCCTCGATACCAGTCTTCACGAATAGATTCGCCGGACCTTCTCGACGATCTCAGCGGGAACCAGATGTTCCCAAGGTTCTTTGGTTCTGATTCGCTCACGCACTTCACTCGATGAAATCGGGTGGAAATTGCCGGCCAGGTGTAAAGGAGCGATGCGGTCCCGAAATTCGGCAGGTGGCTCGAAGGCCCGCCCCCGCGGCGCAACCAGCAGCTCGAATTCGCTCAGCATCTCCTCGGCAACTCCCGGCCGCCCATAGTCCCAGGTGAGAATCCGCTCGGCTGCATCGGTTCCACACAACACACAAATATCGGTTGATGGGCCATAGTGCAGCCGGCACTCCCGTGCGATTTCGATGTACAGGCTTCCGTCGCTAGTCGCGATGCCGCCCAGGTTCAATGCGCCCAGCATTTCGAGCCGTTGCTCCAGGGTGGCCCCGAAGTACTCTTTATGGGGAAACCTCCTCGGCAGAACACACAATACTGCATCAACTTGCCGGCGAGCTGCCCGCGCCAGCTCCCGATGCGCAATCGTGGGCGGGTTGAAACTGCCGGCTAAAATGCCAAGCCGCGCGGGCGAAGGCCCTGAACCCCGATAAAACTTCACGCCTCATCCTAGCCCGGAACAACACGACGTATATACTGAAGAGTCCAACACAGGCACGAATGCGCTTGCGCACGATCATGCCTGTGCCACTGGTTTATGCGTCCGATCACTCGCCGGCAGTTCGCAGCCACGACAGCCGCTGGCACTTTGCTATCGCCCGCTCAGGCCAGCGCTCAAGCGGAGCACGGAGTCTGGCACTACACCCTTGGCGTCCCGGAGAAGCTGACGCCCGTTCGCGTCCGGCACTACCCGCCTGCAAGCGACGCCCTGGCCAAACTGCCGTCTGTGCACCCCCCTCTACCACCGGCCGCCATCCAGGGAAAAGCCTCGCCGCGCGGATACTTGGTCAGCATTCCTCTCGCCGCCGGAGAGTTGGTATACGGACTCGGTCTGCAGCTACAGTCCTTCCTGCAGCGAGGCCTCAAGAAGAAGCTGCGCGTCAACGCCGATCCGCGGATCGATAGCGGTGACTCGCATGCGCCGGTCCCGTTCTATGTCACGACGCGAGGCTATGGCGTCCTGATTGACACTGCACGTTACGCGACCTTTTACTGCGGCAACAAGCGTAAGAAGGGCTCCAGGCCATCGCCGCAGTCTGCCGCCCCGGAAGCAGCCGGATCAGACTCGCTGCCACCCGCTTATGCCCGCTTCCATGTCGATGAACCCAGTGAAGTGCTGATCGAGATTCCCGAGGCACAAGGAGCCGATGTCTACATTTTCGGCGGCCCTACCATGCGGCTGGCGGTCCAGCGCTACAACCTGTTTGCGGGCGGCGGAGCGCTGCCGCCTCGCTGGGGCCTCGGGTTCTGGTACCGCTGTTATGGGCAATTCGATCAGTCCGAGGTACTGGCGATAGCGGACGAATTGAGGCGAAGCAGCATTCCCTGCGATGTGCTGGGGCTGGAGCCCGGTTGGCAGAGCCATGCCTATTCGTGCTCGTACCTGTGGAGCAACCAATTTCCCGACCCGAACGCAATGCTGCACATGCTTTCCGAATCCCGCTACCGGATCAATTTGTGGGAGCACGCATTTGTTCACCCTACCTCGCCACTGTACAAACCGTTGCTTCCCCGTTCGGGCGATTACGAAGTTTGGGATGGACTGGTGCCCGATTTCCTCGATCCGCAAGCGCGCAAAATCTTCGCGGATTTCCATGACAAGGAGCACGTCTCGCGCGGCGTCGCAGGTTACAAATTGGATGAATGCGACAACTCCGATTTCACTCGCAACTGGTCCTTCCCGGAGATCGGCCATTTCCCTTCGGGCGCCGATGGCGAGCAGATGCACTGTCTATTCGGACTGCGATACCAGGACACCATCCAGAGCGTTTTCGACCGGCACAAGACCCGTACCTATGGACTCGTGCGCTCGTCGCATGCGCTCGCCGCCCCCTACCCGTATGTGCTGTACAGCGATCTGTACGATCACACTGAGTTCATTCGTGGGTTGGTGAATGCCGGCTTTTCCGGTCTGCTGTGGTGTCCGGAGGTACGGGATGCGCGCGACCCCGAGGATCTGATTCGCCGCCTCCAGACCGTGATCTTTTCACCGCTTGCGATGGTGAACGCCTGGTATATCAAGAACCCGCCGTGGAAGCAGGTGGATCGGAGCTCGAACAATGCCGGCGATTTTGCGCCAGGCTGGGAGCAGCTTGAATCGGCCTGCCGCGCCATCATCGAGCTGCGCATGCAGTTAATCCCGTACCTCTATGCTGCCTTTGTCCGCTACCGGCTGGAAGGGCTTCCTCCCTTTCGTGCGCTTGTGATGGACTACCCGTCTGACGCGCGGACCTGGACCGTCGACAACCAATTCCTGGCTGGGGAAAGCCTTCTCATTGCTCCGGTGATCGCAGCCGAGCGCGAGCGCGAAGTGTATCTGCCGGAAGGTGACTGGTTCGATTTTTGGACTGGTCAAAGAACGGCGGGAAAGCAGCGGATCAAGGTCGCGGCGCCACTGGATCGAATTCCGGTGTTTGTGAAATCGGGCGCGTTGCTTCCCTTGGCCGGCGCGGCGCTGCATACGGAAGTTGCAGCTGGGTTCGATCTCACCGTGCGTGTATACGGGTCCGGCGGACACCCGGCAGCGATTTACGAAGATGACGGCAGCCCCGCTCCGGAATTCACCCAAGTACTGTTGCGCTGGGATGATGCGCGGCAGAACGGCACTGTGGAGCGGCTCGGTCCACGGCGCGGGAGCGCCTATCGGGTCACGCGCTGGCAGAAGATCGATGGATGACCAGCCTGACTCCTCCCGCGGAGCCATCATGAGCTCCAGTCCGTTAGCTTGTTGTATTAGCGGACCCCTCCAATAAACTAGCGTGTCCCACCCCCCCGCCCGGGAAGTCCCATAGATCCAGGACCAACGCGAATTTCGTAACTTCCAGTAGACGCGTTTCGAACTAGAATATAGAGGAGTCCACACATGTTGAATCGATTTCTAGCCTTCGGGCTGCTTGCCGCGCAATTGGGATGGAGCGCCAATCGCTTCCCCGATCCGGTCACCGATGCCGTTTCTCCGGCGAAACACAAAGAGACGGCTGTCCTGGCGGGTGGGTGCTTTTGGGGACTGGAAGCGGTATTCGAGTCGCTAAAGGGAGTCTCGGATGTAGTATCCGGGTATGCCGGCGGTAACCGGTCGACAGCGCACTACGAGGTCGTGAGCACCGGCCAGACCGGGCACGCCGAATCGGTCCAAATTACCTTTGATCCCACACAGATATCGTTTGGGCAACTGCTCAAAATCTATTTCTCGGTAGCCCACGATCCGACTGAACTGAACCGCCAGGGCCCGGACACCGGGACGCAGTACCGGTCGTCGATATTTTACACCAGTGAAGAACAGAAGCGCGTGGCCGAGGCGTACATCCAGCAACTCAATCAAGCGAAACTGTTTTCTCGGCCCATCGTTACCAAAGTGGTTCCGCTGCAAGCTTTCTATTCGGCGGAAGACTACCACCAGAACTTTATCGCTCGCAATCCCACGTATCCATATGTCGTTTACAATGACTTGCCCAAGCTGAAGAACTTGAAGGAACAGTTTCCGCAGTTGGTAAAGCGATGAAGTTGTTTCAGACCCTTCCTTCGGACCGTCTTCCGCGCCGCGCGTTCCTTATCATGCCGTTCGCCTTCACGGGTCTGGTAGCTTTATCGTCACGCAAAGAGAGCGCCGTTCCCGATGCTCAGCTCAACGGGTCCGGAGCGGATGTCAAGCTGGCGATGTACTCGGACAAAGGTGAGCCCCTGGGCAGCATCGAAGTGAAGAGGATTGTGAAATCGGATGCCCAGTGGCGCAAGCAATTGTCACCGGATGAGTACGCGGTGACGCGGCGCAAGGGAACGGAGCGCGCCTTCACCGGCCGTTACTGGGAGAATCACGAGACGGGATTGTACCGTTGCGTTTGTTGCGGCAACGCGCTGTTCCGTTCGCTGGAGAAGTTTGAGTCGGGTACCGGCTGGCCGAGTTTTTGGGCGCCAATCGCACCGGAGAATGTTTACGTATCGAAGGACACCAGCCTGTTCATGGAACGCTCGGAGGCGCTCTGCCGGAAGTGCGACGCCCACTTGGGCCACGTGTTCAACGATGGTCCGGCGCCGACGGGCCTGAGGTATTGCATGAACTCGGCTTCGCTAAGATTCTTCAAAGCTTAGCCTGAGGTAGCCGCAAGTGGCACAGGCATTCCTGCCTGTGTTGTACTTAGACGAAAATGCCTCGCCACTCATCTAGACGCTCGGCTGGTGAGAAATGCAACCTAGGTTGCCCCACCACCCACGCTGCCTTTTCGCCGCACGTCGATGTTCAACCGCTTGATCTTCTGGTTTAATGTTGACAGCGGAATCCGCAGCGCCTCGGCCGCATCGGTCTGGCTCCAGCTCACCGTTTCCAGGGTTTCGATGATCTTGCGCCTCTCGTAATCCGCGACGATTTCGAATAGCGAGGCGTCGGCGGGAAGGTGGCCGCTCTCATCGCGCCGGATTCGCACTCCTCCAGCCTGCAGGATGGAATCCGGAAGCACGTCCAACGAAACCGCCTGCGCCGACGCCAGCACCACTGCCCGCTCGACTGCATTCTCGAGCTCACGAACGTTTCCGGGCCAGTTGTAATCCATCAGGAACTGCATCGCATCCGCATCGAACTTGAGTTGGCTGTTCTGGGCAGAGTCCAGAAACTTCTCATTCTCCCTGGAGTATTTGGTGAAGAAGTGCTCGACCAGACGCGGAATGTCCTCCTTCCGGTCGCGCAGCGGCGGCAAGGCCAGATTGATCACATTCAAGCGGTAATACAGATCTTCCCGGAACTTCCCTTCTTCTACCAGGCGCTTCAGATCGGCATTGGTCGCTGCCACAATCCGCACGTCCACCTTGATCGTATCGGACGAGCCAACCGGCATGAACTCGCGCTCCTGAATAACGCGAAGCAGCTTGGCCTGGGTGTCTGAGCTGATTGTGCCGATCTCGTCAAAAAAAATAGTGCCCTTGTTTGCGACCTCGAAGTAGCCCTTGCGCGATGTCATTGCGCCTGTAAACGCGCCCTTCACGTGACCGAACAGCGCGGATTCGAGCAGCTCCGCCGGCACGGAGCCGCTATTCACGGCGACGAACATCTGATCGGCCCGCGCGGAGTTTGCATGCACGGCCTTCGCAATCAACTCTTTGCCGGTTCCTGTTTCTCCGGTGATGAGAATGGTTGCGCGGCTGGGGGCGACTTGCGTCACCAGGTCTAGAATGCGCAGCATTCGCTCACTCTTTCCGATGATGTTCGGAAAGCTGTATCTCTGTTTGAGCGCCCGCTTGAGCTGAGTATTTTCTCGCTCCAGACGAGCCCGCGCGATCATGCGATCGATCTCGATCAGCAGCTTCTCGTTGTCCCATGGTTTCGAGAAGTAA
The DNA here is from genome assembly GCA_051000095.1 of Bryobacteraceae bacterium. Taxonomy (GTDB): domain Bacteria; phylum Acidobacteriota; class Terriglobia; order Bryobacterales; family Bryobacteraceae; genus JBBSHP01. The sequence continues at coordinate 30,189 of JBPCOQ010000029.1, forward strand.
TCGTTGGCGCCGCTCTTCAATGCGCTCACGGCCACTTCCACAGAACCGTAAGCGGTGATCATGAAGATTGGTGTCTCGGTGTCGCGCTCGCGGACCTCCTGCAATACCTCCATCCCCGAGCGGTCCGGCATCATCAGATCCAGAAGCACCAGATCATAGTTCCCGGATTCGATCTTATGCTGGCCTTCAGCGGCGTTGTTAGCCAGCTCCACCTGGTAATTCTCCAGGGAGAGGAGGACTTCCAAGCTCTCCCGGATGTCGACTTCGTCGTCGACGACTAAGATGCGGCCTTTGAAAGTGGGCGTGGGGATGTCTTGGGGAAGTTGTTCAGGCATGCACCGCTTTTCTGGCCAACGGCAATTCTACGCGAAAGCGGGTTCCCGTGCCCTGTTCGCTCTCGACTTCGATGGCGCCTCCGTGCTCGCGTAGAATTCCGTAGCTGACGGAGAGGCCCAGGCCAGTACCTTTGCGTGCTGCTTTGGTCGTGAAGAAGGGATCGTAAATGCGCGCGAGATGGTCGGGCGCAATGCCTTGGCCGGTATCGGAAACGTCGACGTGGGCGGTTCCCTCCGCGCTCCAGGTCCGGATGGCGAGCCTTCCGCCGCCCTCCATGGCATCGCGCGCGTTCAGGCACAGGTTCAGGAAGACCTGCTGCAGCTTGCCCGAGTTCCCTTTGACCGGCGGCAGCGCTGGATCGAGCGAGAGCGTTACTTCGATGCCCGCTTTTTGAAGCTGGTGCTCAATCAAAGTGACCGTCTCGCGGATGACGCGGTTCAGGTCCAGTGCAATCAACTCGGTCGACGATGTGCGCGAGAAATTCAGCAGCGAGTTGACGATCTCGCTCGCGCGGAAGGTCTGTTTCGCAATCTTCTCGAGCAGCTTCGACTTTTGATCTTCGCTCGGAATCTGTTTCGCGAGCATCTGCGCGTAGGTGGAAATCACCGCCAGGGGCGTATTGACTTCATGCGCGACGCCGGCCGCCAGCAATCCTATCGAGCTCAGCTTGTCGGCCTGCATCAGGCGGCGCTCCAGCTCGTCGCGATCCGTGATGTCATCGAAAATAATCAACCGGCCGATCTGCCGCGAATCCTTGGAGACCAAGGGCGCGATTGCAAGGTTTAGAATGTGCGCGCCTGGTTGTATTTTGCCCGTGCCGGTTCCGTTGGTCCCATTGGTCCCATTCGTTCCATTCGTCCCGGCGAGCTTGGGCTGCAACACGAATTTATAGATGTTCTGAATCCCGCTCTCGCCGCGGGCTTGATTGAACTTCTCATGCAGTTCCTTGGGGAAAAGCTCACCGAGCGGCCGCCCCACAGCGGCTTCGCGCGAGATGCCGGTGAGCTTCTCGATCTGGCTGTTCCAGCTTTCAACGCGGTCGTCCAAGTCGGCGGCTAAGATGCCCACATTGATGGATTCGACAATGTTCTCGCTGAACTCCTTCAGCCGCTCGTATTGGTCGGCCTTGCGCTGCAGCGAATTGTAGAGCCGGGCATTCTCGATGGCGATGCCCAGATATCCGCAGATCGTGAACAGCAACTCGACATCGTCACTCGAGAGGAAGTCGCTCTTTATCGTGCGGCTGAGGCCGAGCCACCCAATGGTGCGATCACGCACCGTACACGGAAAATAATAAGTGAGATCGAGATCGGCGATGGTGGCCCGGACGGAGGGGGCCCATTCGTGCGAAACGACGTCCAGCAGACGGCGAGTCCGTTCGAAAAAGAGATACGGTTTGCCGGTACGCTCGCTCAGGAAGGTCAGGTCCAATTCGCCTTCGGAGCGGGCGGGACGGTCTTTCTTAGATCCGAGCGAGATGGCGAGCTGAAACCGCTCTAACGAGTCGTCCGCGAGAAAAAACGCGACATGCTGAATCGACAGGGCGTCGATTAACCGCTGTCCCAATGAGCGCAGCATGTGGTCCAGATTGGTTTCAGATCCCAGTTCGCTAGCGAATTTCACCAATGTCGTCCGGTGCTCATACTGGCCCTTATAGAAGACATACCGGTCCAGCGCTTCCTGGAGCCAGGCGCGGATCGGCTGAAAAACGAAAGTGGCGAAAAGAATCAGGCCGACGATCGCAGCGGGGTTCAGATCCTCAGGCCGCGTAAATGACAGGATCAGGCCATAAAAGATGCCCAGAACGCATAAGGTCGCGAGCGAATACACGTAGCCCTGCTGGAAGATAATGTCCACGTCCATCAGACGGTAGCGCAGGATCGCATACGCCCAGGTGATCGGTATCATCACGAGCGAAAGCACGGCCATTTTCTGGTAATGGCCAGGCATCGCGCCCAGCAGGTAAGGCAAAGCGTAAATAGAGGCGAACGGGATCACTCCCATCAGGGCGCCATAACGCAAGTATTTAAGCTGCCTGCGAACCAGCGGATCCTCCGCATAGCGGCTCTGGCGAATCAATGCGAGCGCGCCCGCAAGGTAGGCGGAAATCAGATAAAAGAGCCAGACCCGATCCAAAAACCAGCGCACCTCGACGAGCGGCGCCGCCACCCGCAGGATCCCGTTAGCGACCAGCGCAATCACCGTAAACAGCGCCAGTGCCGGAGCGTAAACAAGCAGGATACGGCCGCGCGGGACGAGCCATTTGGGCCGCTCCGGAAACACCAGGCAGAAGTGGAGAAACAACGTCGGAGCCAGAAGTCCGCCCGCCATGTTGCCCCAGTAGATGACTTTGTCGAATGGATTTAACTTGGCGGTGTAGTGGAAACAGCAGAGCACGAACGAAGCCAGGCACAGCACGAAAAAGTGCACGGCGCGGGGTGCATTGACGCGGCGATAGTAGACAAAAAGTCCAATGAGCAAGTAGAGAAATCCGACGGCATATTGATAATTGATCGCGGAATCCGGAACGTTCTCGCCGATAATGACGGGAGCTTCCACTTCCTGCCCATTCCGCCGGTAAACGTAGTTGACCTTGCTCCAGATCGGAAACCGGGCTAGCGCTTCCGGAACATTCGTGGACTTTTGGATTTTGAGGCCCTGGATGCGCACCAGAAGATCGCCCGCCCGAATGCCGGCGTTCTCCACGCCAGCGCCTTTCTGGACATGCAACGCGACTACTTTGCCGTCCCGATCGACCCATGTAACTCCGTCGTCCGGAAGGTGAAAGACGCGCTGCTGCCGGAAATTGATAACGGCGCAACTAACGGCCGCAACCGTCAGTATGAACAGCAGCGCGCTGACAAATTGGACCTTTAGATCTTTCACGGCCGCCTTAAAAGACTCTTCCCCGCCTGCCTATAGCATTTCCATTGCCAGGTTACAACGTTGGCTTGTCCATGAGAATACAGGATTTGGGAGTAATAAAACAAATGGTTTGGGCCGGAATTTAGTTTTCGGGATATGACGGTTCTGGAAAGTGTAAGGTTCTTCCGGCCTCCTTACGCATCAGCGGTGTTGATGTTTGATGCGCAGCCGTGTTATCGTATGTACATGAGGACAACACTGGATCTGGATGAAGATGTCTTTGAATCTGCCAAGCAACTCGCACGGCAACAAGGGAAGACCGCGGGTCAGACAGTCTCGGAATTGATGCGTGAAGCGCTTCGCCCCAAGACTGCTCGTAGGATCCGGAACGGCGTGCCGTTATTTGAATCTAGAGAAGGAGCTGAACGGGCCGACATGGAGCTCGTGAATGAGTTGCGCGATTCTGAATGAGCGCTGCTCTACTCGATGTGAACGTTCTGATCGCGCTTTTCCATGCAGCTCATATTAACCACCTTGAAGCGCACCGGTGGTTTGGCGCCAATCGAAGACGTGGCTGGGCTACTTGCCCGATTACGATCAACGGATGTGTCCGGGTTCTGAGCAATCCCCGCTATCCGATTCTGTCCACCACGCCCGGCGAAGTGATGACAGCGCTCAGCAACCTCTGTTCCGCGGCCGACCATCAGTTTTGGGCTGAGGACGTTTCTCTCCTCGACGAACAATTGTTTCTTCCGGCGCGAATCGCAGGGCATCAGAAAATTACCGACGTGTACCTCCTTGGGTTGGCGGTTCGAAAGCGCGGAGTATTTGTTACTTTTGACAGGTCGATTCCGTATAAAGCGGTCGTCGGAGCCGACGCCTCACACCTGCGGGTCTTAGGCGGGACCGCTGAAGCAATCGAAAATTAGAGCGGCTTCAGTCGCTCCATAAAACGCTGGTGTTCTTCGGAAGCCAAGCCTTGTTCCAGAGCCGACCACAGGCGAGCGCCATCCTGCGCCCAGAATGCGGCGGAATCGAGCCACAGGCCGGGAAAAACCTGCGAACGGAAGACGCCCTCCGAATCAGGCTGCATTAGACGATAGCTGCCTCGCTCCAGAACGCGCCATTCCATTCGTTCTTCTTCCAGTAAGGCAGCAGCATACTCTTGAACGCCTGCCCGTTGGTAGAGCGCGAGCTTGGGGCCTAGATCGTAGGAGCGGCTTGACATAACGACTTCCGCCGCCAGTTCTGGAGATCCGCTTGCAAAACCACGCATCTCGCCTGACTGGCCGCCATATTCGGGAAGAATCCGTAACGCGCCGTCTGGTTGAGGCGAGCTATCCAACATGAACCAGGTAGCTTTGGGCAGGTACTGGCAACCGGGCGTCCTCGCCCAGTAAGTTGCAAGAACCGCGGTAAAAAAACCGTTCGCGCAGCCGTGGGCATAAGATACCGGCCATGGGATATACACCACTCCATCGATCAGTTCGGCGTTCTTTACCTCCGGCATGCGCTCCCACCGATCGAGGAACTCATCGCGAGACATGCGGTCACCGTGTTCGAATAGCATCGGTTCGGTGTGTAGAAGTCGCGTCATCTGGTTAGCGCGGCCTCAGTTGCTCCACAAAGCGTTGGTGCTCTTCGGAAGCCAAACCTTCTTCAAGCACCGAGAGCAAGCGGGTGGTATTTTCGGCCCAGTACGCCACGGAATCGAGCCACAGGCCGGGAAAGATTCGCGAACGGGAGACGCCGTCCGGATCAGGCTGCATCATACGATAGCTGCCTCGCTCGAAGATACGCCACTCGATGCGCTGCTCTTCGTTCAGTGCTGCGATATACTCCGGAACGCCAGCGCGCTGATACAAAGCGAGCTTGGGGCCCAAGTCATAGGAACGGCTCGAGACGACGACCTCCGCGACCAGTTCCGGGGACCCGCTAGCGAGCTTGTCCCGCACCCCCGTTCGTCCACCGTATTCGGGAAGGATTCGCAGCACGCCATCGGGCTGCGGCGCGCTCTCCAGCATCAGCCAAGTCGTATTGGGCGTGAACCGGCAACCCGGCGTTCTCCACGCATAGAAAATGAGTACACCGAGGAGGAACCCATCACTATCACCATGCGCAAGAGACACTGGGGAAGGCATGTACACAACTCCGTCGATCAGTTCCGCGTTCTTGAGCTCCGGCATGCGCTCCCATCGATCAAGGAACTCCTCGCGCGGCATATGGTCTCCAGCTTCGAATAACAGCGGATCCGTGTGCAGGAGGCGGGTCATCTCGTTCTACCTGCCCTCAGTTTATCATCAGCTTACTAACTCAGTTCGCCCCGACTTCCTGCAATTCCAGCGGCTTCGGCATGGTCTGCTCGGCTGGTTGGAATCGCACTGAGACCAGCTTCGATACGCCCGGCTCTTGCATGGTCACAATTTGGCGCTTAGCGCGTTAGAAAGAGCCGTTAAGAAACGCAAACAGTTGGAGAAAGCCGGCCAGGCTGAAACCGTCACGTTCGTTCTCGAAGAGAGAGCTCGCATACTAGCCCGCATGAAACTTTATTCCCAAGCGAGCCAAGAACTCACGCGTATTGGTCGCTTTTTCGACGCTGAAAAGGAGCGCGAAGCACGGGAGAAGTTAGGAGAAGGGGAAGTGCGGAAGCAAATGAAGAAGTGGGGCCTTGGGTTCGTTAGTCGAAACCACGCTGAGGAACTTGGGCGGGTTGCGGAAATCAGCGGCGAAGCAAACTCCCCAGAGTTACGGTCCCAACTCACTCATTTGTGCGTAATGAGGGCGCAGATATACTTCCAGGTAGGAGGATTTGATGAATGCATAAGTACGGTCGAAGATCTCTTTAGAAAAAATCGGCATGAACCCGCCAGAAGTTGCGCTGAGCCAACCTATGGTGACGGTCCTGCTTTTGAGAATACAGGCGGTCTCGGCTTTGATTTCTCAATCACTTAGAAAATCCCACGACTCTGACGTGGGACCGCTCCTCGAGAAGCTGTTCGCATTTTCCGAACCCTTAAAAGAGAAAGGTTGGCCTCAAGGCTTCTTATACCGTGCCTACGGGTCTTTTCTGCGCGAGCAGCCGGAAATTGCGCTTCAAGACGCAATCGAATGTGCGCGCCTCGCAAGCCGAGAACGTAGGACCGAGATGCTCAACGATTTGCAATTTCCAGAGAATTACTCGGAGGATTTTAAGGCAAATCCTGTCCCGAAACAACAGGAGTTCTGTGAATGGTTCTTGCGCGTGACGGGCGACGTAGACCCATTAGAAAGTAGGCTCGTCCGGGGAATCTGTGGGTAAGTTGGGTGCCTCGGCCGGGCGTCCCCTTGAGCACTTCCTCACCGCGCCGATAAAATAGCTAAGCTGGCTCCGCTCGGGGTGAAAGTCGTCAAACTTGCTG
>JBPCOQ010000067.1:0-17439 GCA_051000095.1 Bryobacteraceae bacterium
GGTCAAAAAGGGTGAGACAAGTTCGATTTCCGGTGAATCGCGCCGTCTGGCCCGGAGCGCGTCGTCACTCGTTGTCACTCTTCGCCCGTAAGTCTATGAGGAATTGGTAGCGCTAACGGGAATCGAACCCGTATTTAAGCCTTGAGAGGGCTCCGTCCTAACCGTTAGACGATAGCGCCGTGCTTGGACAATCATATCATTCGGCTCCGCTCTCTCGCTTCGCTTGGCTGTCTTTGAGCCTGCTGCTACACCCCACATGAATGGTGGCATCAGGCCAGGTTCGGTATGTTCGGCATGTGCGTGCATTGCGTAAGGAATCGGTGCGCGTATCGCGGGCGCCACGTATCGCTTCGGTTAGTCACAAGTCGCGCGGCTTGCCTCTACACTGGTGTACTGGCGATGGATTTCTTTACCGGTAACCTGGGGTGGATCGAGGTGATCTGCGGCCCGATGTTCTCAGGCAAGAGCGAGGAGCTCATGCGGCGGCTGCGGCGTGCCATTATCGCCCGCAAACGAGTGCAGGTGTTTAAGCCGGCGATTGACAATCGTTATTCGGCCGACGAGATTGTTTCGCATGGCGCGGTCAGGATGAAATCGGAAATCCTGGACACCGCGGCCGACCTACTGACGCGGCTGAACTCGCGCACTCAGGTGATCGGCATCGATGAGTCGAATTTCTTCGGCCCGGAGCTGGTCGAAATAGCAAACCACCTGGCGGACGGTGGCAAGCAGGTGATCGTAACGGGCCTCGACACCGATTATATGGGACGCCCGTTTTCCCCCATACCGGAACTGCTTTCGCAGGCCGAATCCATCACCAAGACGCTCGCGATCTGCGTACGATGTGGCAATCCGGCGAAACACACCCAGCGCCTGGCCGGATCGAACGATCTGATCGTGGTGGGCGCGGCAGGCATGTACGAAGCCCGCTGCCGGCGCTGTTTCGAGCCGGGGATTCCGAAGCAGGAACTGCTCGAGTTTGCGCGGCCAGGCGCATCTTAAGCGTACCGGGGGCGTACCCGGCAAGCTATCGCCCGGCATCTAAGACTCTAGCCAAGTGCTACAATCCAGAATCGCGTAAGTTACCGATTTCGAGGAAAAACGTATGTCCATCAATCCCAGCCACACGCCCGGATACATACCGCCGCCGGAGCCGGTCGCGCCGTCGGCTCCGCTGAACACGCCTGCTTACCGCCCCCCCTCAACCGGTTCCGGCATGAAGATTCCACTGTTATTTGGAGCGGTACTCGCGCTGCTCGCGGCCAACGTTTACCTGTTTTTTCAGGTGAGCAATCTGAGGTCGGAATTGGGTAAGACCCACGATTCCATGCTTGCGGAAATCGACAAGGTTCGCGAGGCATCCGCCGTCAGCAGCCAGAGCCACCGCCGCACCGTGGATGCGCTGCGCGACCAGCTCGAGGCGCAGCGCCGCCAGGCCCGCGCGGCCGTTGGCGAGGCCAAGACCGAAGCCCTGCGGAAAGTCGAAGAGACCAGGGACCAGTTGCAAACCGCGCAGGCAAAGGCGCAGCAGCAGATCACGGAAGTGAAGCAAGCTACCGATACCGCGAATACCAAGATCGGTGAAGTTGGCACGGAAGTCACCGCCGTCAAGACCGACGTCGCCTCCACAAAATCCGAGCTCGAGAAAACCGTTGCCGATCTCAAGCGCACCAGCGGAGACCTGAACGGACAAGGCGTGCTGATCGCGACGAACGCCAAAGAGTTGTCCGCGCTTAGGCAACTTGGTGAGCGCAACTATGTGGAATTCAACATTCACAAAGCCAAGCAGCCGCAGAAGGTGGGCGATTTCATGGTGACGTTGAAGAAGGCGGATCCCAAGAAGAATCGCTACACGATCGAGTTGACCGCCGATGACAAGACCGTTGAAAAGAAGGACCGTACGGTCAACGAACCGCTGCAGTTTTTTGTAGCCAAGGCCCGTCAACCGTATGAGATCGTGGTCAATGATATCAAGAAGGATCAGATCGTCGGCTACTTGTCGATTCCCAAGGTTCAGAGCGCGCGCAACTAGCCCGCGTTCGGCCAGCCAAGGCCGCGTGATGATTCACGGGTCCTGTGCCGTGTCCCAGGCCGGGGTTGGTCCGGATCGCTTCCTGGATAAACGCCTTCGAGGTTTGTACCGCCTCCGGTAGCTCATATCCTTTGGCAAGGCAAGCTGTAATGGCCGCGGAATAAGTGCAGCCAGTGCCGTGCGTGTGCTGGGTGGCGATGCGCTGCCCCGGAAACTCGTACCACTCCCCCCGATGCAGCAGGATATCGGTGGGCGCGCCGCTCAGGTGCCCGCCCTTGATCAGCGCCGATTTCGCGCCCATGTCCACCAGGCGCCGCGCGGCTTCGCGCATATCGAACGTGGTCTCGACTGGTTTTCCGGTTAGCGCTGATGCCTCGTGCAGATTGGGCGTCAGCAAGTAACTCCGGGGAATCAATTGGTCGCGCAAAGCTGAGCGGGCCTCTTCGTTCAGCAGCCAGACGCCATGCTTGCTAATCATGACTGGATCGACCACCAGGTCGAAATCTAACCTCGCCACGGCCTCGATGATCCCGGTATGCCCGAGCGCGCCGGTCTTCACCGCCACCGGCCGAATGTCTTCCATCACCGCGCGAATCTGAGCTTCAACCAGCTCGGCCGGTAGGCACTCCACCCGTAGCACTCCAAGCGTGTTTTGAACAGTAATCAACGTGATCACTGCCTGGCCGTAAACTCCAAACTGGTGAAAGGTCTTCAGGTCAGCTTGGATACCCGCGCCGCCGCTCGGGTCGGACCCGGCAATCGTGAGCGCTACCATCTTTCCAGCATGGCATCAAAACGAGATCCGCTGTGTCTTGGCTATACCGGCCGAGTTGGTCATTTCCACGTCCACGCCTGCGATTTGGGTCGCGTCCCCGGTGACCGGAAAGGTCGCGCGAAGTTGAAATGCGCCGCCGGCCTTGCCGGCCCCGAAGTACCGCCGGAAGTCGGATGTCTCATCGACACGGATCACTCCGGGCTGCAGCACCCGGCCGCTCTTGTCGTAGAAGGTGAACGCCAACTGCGAGGCGGAATAGGTATTGTCGAACCCAACCAGGCTCACGTCCAGATCGTTCACGCGCCGGGTGCCCGCGGCAATATCGAAGAAGGGCGCCACCGCGGGTATCGAGAAGGTGGTCTGCTGCGTGCCATTCGGCAGTTTGAGGGTGAACACAATGTCGCCGGCGGTGGTTCCCGTCTGAAAGACGTAATCCGCTTGAGTGCCCGAATCGAGCGATGGATTCGCCGGCATTGATCGTGACCGTCGCGTTGCGCTTGGGTCCTGAAAGGAATTGGATCGCGGGGTCGTCGGTCACTCCCCCGATCATGGAGTAGAAATCCATGGTAAGGGTGCCGGTGCCACCAACGCGTGAAGTGGAGGAAAGCTGAATCGAGACCCTGGCCTGGCGGGCACTGATCCCGGCCTGCGTGTCGAATTGAATCGCGGCCTTGGGTAATGGTGGGTTGACGCCCAGCCCGGTGAGCTTAAACGAACGCTGATCGATGGCGAGCGTTCCCGTACTGGTTTGGGTGCCGGTGGGCGCGAAGGTGATGGTGAACGGTATCGACTGATTTGGCGGCAGCACCAGCGGGGCGGATATTCCAACGGGAGAACTGAAACCGGAGCCTGTGACCGCTATCGATCCGATGGTAACCGAAGCAGAAGACGGGTTCGATAGAGTCAGGGTCTGCATCACGCTGGTGCCCGGCTCGGTCGCGCCGAAGTCGATCGTCGCGCCCGCGCTTAATAGAGTTGACCCCAGCGACAGTACCGATGAGGCCACCGCGCTTGCATGCAACATCACCGCGATCGTATTCACCAGTAAATTGGCGCTATAGCTGCCCGTCGCGGTGGGCGAGAACAACACCTTGAATTCGACGACAGTGCCAGGCGCCAGAACGTAGGGAAGGGAAGGTTGGGCGGAAAACTTGAAGCTCGTTCCAGCTATCGACAGATTCACAACCGTGACTGGACCCGCTCCAAAGTTGCGCACGTGGAATCGCGTTTCGATGCTGTCGCCCACCGCTCCCGAACCCACGTCGTAGAGCTGGCTGACCGGCTTCTCGGTCGTGCCGTCAAATTGTAGAAGCTGAAGCTGGGCGAATGCTGGGAATATCCCCAGCGCCGCGATCAATAATGGCCGGATCATTGCGCGCTCTCCGGCAATTGAAAGAGCTGCTCGCGGCCGAGCTCCAATCGGATCGCAAACTGGCGCGTGGAATCCTGCTCAGTCACGTGCACCCAATCCTTGCCCATCTGCTCGAAAGCTGCGGCCGGCACAGCTCCATCTATGCGCCGCTCGGTCCCATCCGGCTGGCGCAAGACAAAGCTCTGGCTGTCTGAGTAGAGTAACGACCCATCGCTGAGCGGCAGAACCGGACCCTCGACTCCGGGGATCGGGGTTTGGGTTCCGTCGGCCAGGTCTACCCGCCACAGTCCGCCGTCACGCTTCACAATGACGTCGCGATTACCGATCGCGAGCACCGTACCGTCGAGCTCGAATGCGGTTGTTTCCAGATGGTCCGATTTCCAGCTCAGCAACGATTTGGTTTGGGCCAAATAGACAAACGCCGGGGAGCCATCGGTGGCGAATGCGAACAACGCGGGACCAGGATCGGCATCCGTCTGGAACAACACCTGAGCGGCGCGATCCAGCACCAGGACGGAGGAGTCCGTCTTCACCAAGCCGAACGAGCCGGAGAAAGAACTGGAGACAACGCGATCGCCGATGGATTCCCCTACGACGAAGTTCGCCGCCAGGCCGATCACCGGACGCAACTGGCCGCTGGACGTGATCCATCCGATTTGGGGAGACTCAATCGCGGGCTGAGCAAACGCCACGCCCGCCGCTACGAAAAACCAGCACAAGCCTCTCATTGCGGCGGCCCTATGATAATGCTGGGATTTCCGATCTGCGTGGGAGTAACGGGCGCAACCGCAGTCTTTGCGCCGGACGATCTGGCGAAAACCATACCCGCCCCAGCGCCTGCCACTGCCACCGTGATCAATAGCCACTTGTTTCGCGAATGGTGTGATGTCTGGAAGCCGCCGGCGCTGCCCCCGGCGCCATCCCCGGAGTGAGCGGCCTCGTTGTCGCTCAGATATTGCGCGCTGACAATCCCGGCGCGCGCCTGATCCTTGACGGCGGTGATGCGGATCTCGAATGAGCCCGCGGCCTTGTTCCATTGCATGCCCCAGATGCTGGCGCGTCCGTCAAGCCTGGTGGTCACAACTTCGGTGCGCAGGCCGCTCGAGAATACACCGCTGGGGCCTTCATCTGGAAGCCGAAAGCTGACAGAAGCGCCTTCCACCGGCTTGCCACTCTCGTCGGTCACTTGTACCGTGATGCCGCGGGTGGCCCGCGTGCCGGCGCCGTAGACGCCGCCCTCCCCTTCCACCACGCGCAATTGCACAATGACTGCCGCGTCCAGAGGCACGCTAGCGATTCCCAGGCATAGCGATACCACGACCGCTAAGCCCCGCGCGACTGATCCTGGTATTACTAGTCCCACGGACTATACGTGCTGCGCCGCTCGGAATAGTCTCAGCTTTGTGTTCTCACAAAGCATGGTCTGATAGAACAAGACCCATGACAGCCCGCGTGTACGTTTCGTTCAAGCAAACCGTTCTGGACCCCCAAGGCCAAACCATCCGCTCGGCGCTGGTCAGCCTGGGACACACCTCGATTGAGGCTGTGAGGCAAGGGAAGTTTTTCGAAATCAAACTGGCGCCCGGCACGGACCGTGCGCGGGCGGCCAGTGAAATCGAAGAAATCGCACGGGAGGTGCTGGCAAATCCCGTAATTGAAGAATATAGAGTGGAGTTTACCGGCGACTAACCTAAGATTCCCCGAAGGGTCTTTGTCTAAGTGCAACACAGGCACGAATGCCTGTGCCACTGGTTATTTTGCTTTCTTCTGCTTCTGTTGACCGACGCGGACTTTGAAGTGCGCCTGCTTGGCTTCCAGGTACGCTTTGTGATCGTGCCGGGCTACGGCCTCCGTCAAATACCGATCGACGTCGGTCTCCTTCGGCAGGACCGCCATAATCGTGAAGCTCTCGTTGCAAGTCGGGCAAAACGGACGGAATCGTTTAACATTTGGAATTGCCATACATTGTTAGGTTACCACGTGAGTCACGGGAGGATCGCTTTACCGCCGGACCTCGACGGTAGCGGTCCAGACCTGCTGAATTCCCGTGCGATTGTCAATCCAGAGCGCATGGAACACGCCCTCCGTGTCCGCATCCAGTCCGGCGGTGTGGCCTCCAGTCAAGGAAAACGTCCCAATTGGGCGGCGTTTCGCTTCGCTACCTGGCAGATTCGCGTTCGGCGCCTCCGAGATTCTGACACTGGGCAGCCAGGTCTCCCCGCCATCGAGCGATGCAGAAAAACGCGCGTAATACCCAATGTTATCCGGGTTGTCGCGCCGGTCATACCACAACATGCCCACCACTCCGTCACGATTTACCGCTGGCGTTGCCATGAAGTCATCGGGGCCTTGTCCACCGGCGGCCGCTGGATCGTCACTAACCACTTTCGGAGCGGACCAGGTCGTTCCCTTATCGCCGGAGTAAGAGCACAGGATCTGGGCCCGGCCGGAGTGTGTGTCCGCCCATGCAACATACACGCGGTCCCGGTATTTCGAGTTGCTGCCATCCGCGGCCAGACCCGCCGCGATGGTCCGGGTTGCCGTTGAATTGTAGGCGGTTCCGATATCACCGATCTTGATTGCAGGCTCCAGCGATTCGCCACCGTCGACGGAGCGGTAAACACCCAACCAACTGTGTTTCACAAAAGACTTGCCCTGGCCGGGCGCGGTGGACTGATGCGCAAACAGCGCGATCAATGTGCCGTCCGGCAAAACCGCCATGGGGCAAGAGTTCAGATTCGTTCCCTCGTTCCCAGCCTGGTCCATGATCGCGCGGACCACAGGGACGCTAAATGTTTTTCCTCCGTCTTTCGAATACACCAGCTTGAACGCGTGCTTAAACTCATCATTCGAGTGGCCATCGGTTTCGCCGTGCACATGCCCCTCGTAGTCGACATAGATCCGCCCACGGAAAGGGCCCTTCGTCATGTCAATCGCCATAAAAGGACGATCGTTCGCCTGTGGTCCGCGGATCACCGGCTCCCACGATTTGCCGCCGTCCCGAGAGCGGCGGACCGAGATAAAGTCGGCGTCCGAGGCAAACGGGATCTTGGGCGGACCCAGGTTCGTTTTGGTCAGCATGTACGCGGTACCGTCCGGGCCATAGGCGCAGGTGGGATCGTCCGCGAAATGCTCGTCCGCTACTGCGCCCGGAGACCAGGTCTTTCCGTTGTCGAACGAGACGTAGGACGCGGTTTTGACGGATCGTTGGTCTCCAGCCCCAAACATGGAGCATGCCAGCAGGCGGCCTGAATGGTTCGGATCGGTTGCCAGCACCACCTCGTTGTGAGCATATTCGGCTCGCGCGCAACTCACCTGTATGTTTCGGCCAACCTGAATGACCGGACCGCTTGCAAATGCAGTTGGCGCGGCAAGAACAACGATGATGCTGGAAAAACGGATCCTACGCATTTTGGAATGCCTACCTCTCTTCCGGCCGCGTGCAAATGGGTAGGTTGCAAATCTAGCACAAAGCGCGGCGATCCCGGCCATTGCGTCGCGCCGAGTCCCGAACGCGTCCTTGAACACCAGCGCAACATCGGGATCGAGCAAACAGCCACCGATCCGCGACCAACGCTTTCAGCAAACCGGTTGGGCTTAGCGTTTGCATAATTGAACCGATGTTCTGGTTGGAGGTCATCCGCTGTCAGTGACTTGCCCTTCGTTTCCGCTGTTCTCTTCATGGTCTTGTTGCTCCGTTCTCGTCGCATGACGACTGCCGATGATGCGAACGCGCCTACCGTGGCATCGGACGCAGCGCATGCGAGCGCGTGAGGCATCGGCGGCCAACGCTTCTCTCGATCTCTAAACCGATGCGCAAGGCGCGTTCCCCAACCCGCTAGATCAAATCAGCGTCTTCTCTTCCTCGGCTGTGCCGGTATAGGCGCCGGAGTGGCGTCCGAACATTTCCTTATTTGAATCTGCGGACTGTCCAAAGGATTCGGTCCCTTCAGTTGAATCACTGAGTCCAACCACGATTTCCCGGGAATCGCCATGATGTCCCAACTCTTCGGCGACAGGAGAGCCACGGATGAAATCGTTAGGTTTTTATCCATCGCAACGGGCGAATAGATCGGACTGAAAAACTGGCCCTCGATGACGATTTCGAGCGATGTAAGCTTGCCGCCGGAGTCCTTGGTCGCCGTATATGAGCAGGCACCTAACGATGGAGGCCCATCGTCGTCGTACGTGATCGAGGCATCGATCGTGCGTGAGGATTGGTGGTCGAGGAAATCGAACTTCCAGTGGGGAAAGTATTGCGATCGATCGAAACGCGCCTGTATCACGCCGGAGTCGATTATCCGGTACTCTCCGGGATTCAGATTGTCGTGCGCCCCTTTTCTAGCCATTACGTCGCCATTGATCAGAAAAGTTTTCGTTCCTGCACTCCTGAAGCCTTGGCCAGCCAACTGCACCAACACACTGGCCGACCTGCCCGGCTCGTCATATTTGATCGGAGTCGTTCTGGCGATATTCGCGTTTTCATAGAACATCGGCAGGATATCGGTATCGTCCAACCTTCGATACCCGGCATGGGCGTCTCCATCCGAAACATACATCCGATACCCATTAATGACCGCTTCGCGTGCGGGTGTCACCAAGGCGATTCTCGGCGTTCCCACGAACGCGGATGGCATGACGAACGAAGCGATAATCTGTTTGGAGCCCACGGATTCATAAACCCCACTGATGCCGGAGTCGCCCGCGTTCGCTGGAACCGTAAACGCGCTCTGCTCCAGCATCGGCTGCCCAATGGCTACCACTTTTTGGAGCGGAGTGCCGTTAATGAGAACACCAATCTGAGTTCCGAATGAACCCTCGAGCTCTAAAGTAAGGCGCTGACCTGCAATTACGGGCTTGTAGTAGACCCGGTCAATAAAGAAATTATCGTCTCCGTTGGGGATCTCGACGTCGAAATTCACAATTTGACCGCATTCATTACTCGCTACGCCAAGTACAAAAGGATTTTCCGGAACCGTTCTGCGGCGATAGCCGCACCCCACGCCCTGAAGGCGAACCACGCGAGTAAATTTTGGAACCACCAGCACCGCGTAAGTTGTCCGGAGACCAGGCTCCATTCGCTTTGTCCCCGGAAGCGGACCAAAGGTCCAGCCAAATGTGTCTTCGCCCTTGCCAAATGCGGAAGCGTAAGCCTCCTCCTGGGCGAACTGCTGATATTGATCGTGCTGGCGCTCGTAACGCGCCTTAGCGCCAAACCCGCTCAGGAATCCAACCAGACCGGCGAAGCCACTGGCCCGCGAAACGCTCTGAGCATCCGCTACATTGAGCGCGCTGCGGCGTGGAATCAGGTCCAGTGCATACATGGGATGCGGGGGCTCCGGCGCAACCTCGTTTGCTTGCCGCCTATCCCGGTTTGTGGCAGGATTCGAGGCTTGCAATAACGCGAACGTCCACTCTTCCTTGCCGGTGCCGGTAGAGTCTTCCCGGGTATCTCTTACCGACCGTGGCATCGGCTGCAAGTTCATCGGGGCCGCATTGTGCTGTACGCCTTGACAACCGTTGTTCCGAAAGAAGAGCGCCAACTCCACTTGGGAAGGCTTACAATCCGGACTTCGCAGAATCTTCCGCATCTCGTCTACATCCGGTGGTCGCTCATTGTTTAGCCCCACGTGTGGGTTCGTTGGAGCGGCGATCAAAGCCTCTTTGAGACTCCACCAGGTCTGCACCAGATGGCTACCCCAGAAAGCTGCCAAGTCCGGGTACAATTTGAGTTTTTGCGTGACGTAGACGTTCTGCGGCAGCTCGAGAAACACCACCTCATTATTCGGACCGGCCTGATCCCGGAGCAGCGTCAACTGCTTCGCCACAATTTCGTATTGCAGGTTGATGTAATTGTCGACTTTGATCGAGGCCTGGAGCTTGCTATCTTTCAGACTCGTTGGTAAGCCCTGCAGCATCTGCGTGAAGGTTGAGTTCGGCCCGATGGCGGACGCGCTGGTTACATCGCCCGCGGGAACGGTGCTGGTAAGCGTGCTTAAGTTTGGCTCAGTGCCGATCGCCGATGAAAGCGACGTCAACTCCGTATCGACCGCGCCCTTTTGTCCGCTGATTTGCGTGATTTCCGCGTTTTTTAGCTGTATCTTGCCTTGATCTGGTTGGGCCTGCGCTTGGAGAATCGACAGTTCGGCTTGGGCTCTCGCTAATTGCCCACCCAGTGCCGCCTGACGAGCCATCAACTGCTGTTGTTTATCCCTTAACTGGTTGAACCGGGAAATATCGGTGCTGTATTGGCTGAGAGCGGTGGAATTCTTCTTGCCGGCCGCCGCGTCGTACTGGACCTGGGCCGAAAGGAGAGTTTTGAGCGCATCCAACCGGTATCCAACGATCTCATTTGCATCTAAAGCTCCCAGGTCCTGTGCGGCTATCCCCAGGTCGTGCGCGCGGTTGCGCTCCAGCAGGTAATGTGCCTGCTCCATCGTCCAGGCATTCGGTTTTCCAAGATTAACGAGCACGGTTGGAGAGAACATCCTCCTCGTATCCACTCCTTGACTTAGAGCTGTCATGGCTGACCCAACCGAAATGAATATCAATAGCGTTGTACGAGATCTGAGCACCCCCGCACCTCCGGCCGGCATTAGCTTAGTGTCGCTGGGTTGGATTGACATAGGTATTTCTCTCCTTAGATTGGCCGTCTCGTTGGCCCTCATAATAGTAAGCGCAAGATATTAACAAAAAAGGACAAGATTCCGGACGGTTACCCTGAGTTTCCGGAGAATGCCGGAAGTGCTGGCTCGATCCGTCCGGCCTACAGTTGCGTCGGACGGTACTCGCCGAACACCGCGCGCAGCCGGTCGGATATCTCGCCTACTGTCGCATCGGATGCAGCGCATTCGAGCACGTGCGGCATCAGGTTGCTGCTGCCACGCGCGGCGTTTTCCAGCGCGTCGAGATGCCTGGCCACCAGCCCTGCATCGCGGCTGGAACGCAAGGTCCGTAAGCGGTCCACTTGCTGCCTCTGCAATTCGGGATCGATACGCAAGGCCTGGACGGGGTCCTTTTCTTCCTGCTGGAAACGGTTTACGCCCACGATGATCTGCTCGCCCCTCTCGATGGCCTGCTGGGACTCGTACGCGGCGTTCTGGATTTCCGTCTGGATGTAGTTTTTTTCGATCGCGGTGAGGGTTCCACCCATGCGATCGATGCGTTCGATGTAGTCCGATGCGCCGTTCTCGATCTCGCCGGTAAGCTTCTCGAGGTAGTCGCTGCCGCCCAGCGGATCGGCGGTGTTGACCACGCCGGTTTCGTTAGCGATGATCTGTTGGGTCCGCAGCGCGAGGCGTGCCGAATCTTCGGTGGGTAGCCCGAGCGCTTCGTCGCGGGAATTCGTGTGCAGAGATTGCGCGCCGCCCAGCACCGCCGCAAGCGCCTGCAGCGAAACGCGCACTACGTTGACATCGGGCTGCTGCGCCGTGAGCGTGGAGCCGGCCGTCTGCACATGGAAGCGCAACATCATCGACCGCGGATTTCGCGCGCGAAAGCGGTCGCGCATGATCCTGGCGTACAGACGTCGCGCGGCGCGAAACTTGGCCACCTCTTCGAAGAAGTTGTTATGCGAGTTGAAAAAGAACGATAGCCGCGGCGCGAACGAATCGACGTCGAGACCGGCAGCTAGAGCGGCTTCGATATAGGCGATGGCGTTAGCCAGGGTGAAGGCAACTTCCTGGACCGCTGTCGAGCCGGCCTCCCGAATGTGGTAGCCGCTGATCGAAATCGTGTTCCATTCGGGCAGCTCACGTCCGGCCCATCCAAACAGATCGGTAATGACGCGCATCGCGGGCCGCGGCGGATAAATATAAGTGCCGCGCGCGATGTACTCCTTCAAGATGTCATTCTGGACGGTTCCCGAAAGCTTTCGCAGGTTGGCGCCCTGCCGTTTCGCAACCAAGACGTAAAATGCAAGCAGGATCGCCGCCGTCGAATTAATTGTCATCGAGGTAGTGATTGCGTCGAGACGGATGCCTTCGAACAGGCGTTCCATGTCCGCCAAGGCGCAGATCGCGACGCCCGTCCGCCCAACTTCACCGGTGGCGAGCGGATGGTCCGAGTCCAATCCCATCTGCGTGGGCAGATCAAAAGCCACGGAGAGGCCGGTGATCCCTTGCGACAGCAGGTAACGGTAGCGTTTGTTGCTCTCCTCGGCGGTGCCAAAGCCGGCGTACTGCCGCATCGTCCATTGGCGGGTACGGTACATATCGGGGTAGATGCCCCGCGTGTAGGGATACTCGCCCGGTTGTTCGATCATGATCGGGAGATTTTACGGGCCTTCCAAAACGACGAGATACCGAACGCGCCCATCACCAACGTGAATGGAACGGTCAGGAACAACTTGGGATAGCTGGCGGGGTCGCGAATTTCCTTGATGACGGATACCAGAGGAATGGCGGCAAGCACCAGAAAGAAGAAGCCAATCACCTGATTCCACAGGACGTGCAAAGGACGGACAACGCCGGGCACCACGTGGCCGACGAACTTTCGGGCGAGCTTAAACATCGCGTATTTCTAGTGTAACGGACGTCTACTGTGAAATCACGATATAGACGATATCTTAGTTGGAGCCGGACCGTCGGTTGTGGAAGAAGGTTCTCCTTAAAACGTTCGTACAAAAGTGAAACTCCGCTTGATTTCCCGACATCCAGAAGATAGAGTGATATTCTGAGGATGGCCCGGGTATCGGAGGAGAGGGGCAAAGTTTGGAAGAAAAATTGAAGGACCTCATGCAGGAGCTGGGGAACGCGATTAACGAATCGCTTTCCGACTCCGACCGCATTGCCGCCGCGATCGGTGAAATCAAACGGGCCGGCTATGATGTGTTCCTGGTCCTGGAAGCGACCATCGGTTTCAACAAGCGCGACGAGAACGCCGACGACTCGGAAGAATCCTACATGGAAGCCGAGCCCCACCCCAAGCGGAAGTTCGAATCCACTGGCAAGATCAAGCTGACCTCGCAAGATCAAAAATTCCTCAAAGCGCTGAAAATCGCGATCGACACCGAAGATCACTGAGCCGGTCATTCACGCTTTTTCCCAACGAGAAGGGATAATAAATATTCGTTGGCGGCCCGATGTGACCGGATCTCACGCCAGGACTGAAATGCATTTCGGGTCACTCTGATTTCGTCGGTCACTTCGGTTTTCGTCCACTCCTTCGCATTATTGTAGTCGGCTTGGTGCCGGGCTCGTTGCAGCCTGACAAACGCGGTCGCGGTGACTTGCAATTCATGTGGAATCTGGAGTGGCGGCATGCTCCACCCTTTCCATGATCCCTGTGACACAGTCCGTGATACTTCTTTCATTCTGTCGTGGGCGAATGCTCTTTCTAATCCGAGTCGCAGAGACGCAGAGCCGTCCCACCCCTGCACGGCGTCTTCGATTAGCAGGTGAAAAAGGGCGTAGTAGGTGGTCGATACCGATCGGCGAAACCATACCTGTTCCGGATCGGTAGGTTTTGGACTGGCGAGGTGCTCGGATAAGCTCAAGAGGTCATCGGCTAGTCCCATTCCGGGTCTTTCAGCTTGTCCTGCTCTGCCTTACTCCGAACACTGAAATATGGGAAGTACTCCATGCGCGTTACCGGCAACTCGTCAAAAAGATACGCTTGGATCCGTGGGGACACCTCCGGCAGCCGATCGCGGCTGGCGGCGTCGTCGGAAAGAAGAATCCGAAAAAACAAGGCCGGGTCGCCCATCCAATCCTCGCCTTTTGAATAGCGGATTCGAACTACATCTCCGCGGAACTTGGCCTCCGCCTCCTTCACTTTCCGATCGATATCTTCCACCTGCGCCGTCATTGCCACCTCTCTTTAACCAGCATAACGCCCGTGGAGCAGGCGATCTCGTCGCCTGCTTCGCCTGCTAAACTCAACCAGAGAGATCGCCATATGAAATTCTTGTGTATGCTCGTGCTCGCAGCCTGCGCCGTTTTCGCTCAATCCGGCAAAGCGCCTCAAAAAGACGCGTGTACGCCGCCACCCAGCGGAGTAGCGCCTGCTCTCCCCGCCAGACTCATGACCGGCCAGGGCACGGTGCATTTCCCGATCACCACTTCGAATCCGCAAGCGCAGGAGTTCTTCGACCAGGGCGTCGCCCAACTGCATTCATTCTGGTCAACCGAAGCAGAGCGGTCGTTCCGCCAAGCCGCGGACCTGGACCCGGATGCGCCGATGCCTTATTGGGGCATCGCTATGGTCGCGGCAGGCGACTATCGGCCTCGCTTTCAACTGGATGCCTACGACAAGGTGTTCGGCAAGACCAATCCGCTGAAGGCCCAGGCGCGCGCAGTGGAGGCGGCTAAGAAAGCGCGGGAGCTCGCCCAAGTGCCTGGCAAGGCGACGGATCTCGAAAAGATGTACATTGCCTCGATTGCCGCCCGCCGTAACATTTTGGGTGTTCAGGAGTCGCATCATCCCGATGACGACTACATTCACGCCTTGCGCGCGATTGCCGCGAAATATCCGGATGAGATCGAGGCGCGCAGCTATCTCGCGCTGCATCTGATGCGCGGTTATGATCTGCCCGATAAAACGCCGCGCGGCACAACGATGGAGGCGGTCGAAATTCTGCGCGATCTAGCGAAGCGCGCGCCCGATCATCCCGGAGTGCATCACTACATCATCCATGGATGGGAAGGCTCCTCGTTCGCAAAAGAAGCGTGGCCGAGCTGTGAACGTTACTCCGAGCTGGTCACCAATATTCCCCATGCGCTGCACATGCCCGGACACATTTATTCGCAAACGGGGCGTTGGGAGGATGCGGCTCGATCCTTTGCAGCGGCGGCGGAAAATGAGCGCGCAAAGATCAAAGCGGATTCGCTGTATGGCTTCGGGCATCACGGCCACAACGTTCATTACCTGGCGACCGCCTACTCGTTCGAAGGCCAATACGATAAAGCGAAAGCGGCCGCGCATGAGTTGTTGGCCTTGAAAGAGAATCCCCGGGAGCAGGCCAGCCTCGACGGATTCTATTCCGCGTACCGTCAGGGCTGGTTTGCGATGCTGCGGACGCTAGTGCAGTCGGAGAGTTGGGAAGAGATCCTGACTCCTGGCATTCTGCCCGTGTACGACAAGCCGCGCGAGAATGCCTGGCGGCATTGGGCCATGGCGCTGGCCTACATCAACAAGCGAGATTTGGAGCACGCCAAAGCGGAATCATCGCTGCTGGACGAGTGCCTGCGCGAATATCGCGACAAAGTGAAAATGCCGGTCCCGGAGCCGCTGAAAGTGGCCCGGCTGGAGCTGGATGGACAACTGCAAGTCGCGGCGGGTCATCTCAATCGTGGATTGACCAAACTGCAGGACGCCGCACGCGAAGAGCTGCGGATGGTTTACTCGGAGCCGCCCTATTATCCCCGGCCGGTGCTCGAAGCGTTGGGCGAGATCGCTCTACAACATCAGCGGCCAGCCGAAGCGGATGCCGCCTTCCGGCGCGCTTTGGAACAGTACCCGAACAGCTTCAAAGCGCAAAATGGATTGCGCGCTGCTCTCGATTGGCAGAATAAAGATCGGCAGAATGAACCGGCGGTTGCTTCCGTGAGGCAGTGATCCCGATCCGGATTCTCGGCGCAGGACCGGCCGGATCGGCAGCGGCGATCGCTGCACGCCAGGAAGGCCGCGCAGTTTCTCTGGTCGAGAGATCCCGGTTTCCCCGCCATAAGGTTTGCGGCGAGTTTCTATCGCCGGAGATCGCGCCGCTGCTCGAACGGCTCGGCGTGTGGGAGTCCTTTCTCGCTTCTAGCCCAGCCCTCATTCGGAACCTGGAGCTGCACTTTGGCTCGTTCGATCGGCGCTGCAAGCTTCCTGAGCTTGCTTACGGGTTGAGCCGTTACCGCTTTGACGAGTTACTGTTGAATCGAGCGCTGCAACAGGGCGCAGTACAGGAATCGGACTGCTCCGGCGAGCCAACCATTCTCGCGCATGGACGAAAGACCCCGTCATCGCGCGGCAGCAGGCTCTTCGGATTCAAATCCCATTTCGAAGGACCGGTGCAGGATGCCGTCGAGCTGTATTTCTTCGCGGGCTGCTACGTCGGCGTCAACCCGATCGAAAACGGAATCACAAATGTCTGCGGACTCGGCCCCGAAAACATCCTGCACGCTCACGGATTCGATTTCGATTCCGTCGTAAACTCGTGCCCAAAGCTGCGGGAGCGGCTGCGCCCGCTCAGCCGCACCATGCGCTGGCACAGCGTGGGGCCGCTGGTTTTTCAGAATCATTTCCGGGATCGTTACAGCGCGAGCCAATACCCGGCGGGCGATGCGCTTAGCTTCGTTGATCCATTCACCGGTTCGGGAATACTCTCAGCCGTCCTGACAGGCAGGCTCGCCGGCATAGCAGCCGCCCGAGGGAGTGAGGTTGATCGATACATCCGCGATTGCCGGAAGCACCTGCAATCGCCATTTTTGTTCTCATCGCTAATGCGCACCCTGCTCGCAAACGGCTGGGCAGAGCGCCTGGCGGGCCTCATTCCCGGCCAGTGGTTGGTGCGGCTGACACGACCTCAAGTCTAACGTTGGATCTCCACTGGTGGTCAAATTCGGGCTTGCAGGGCCACGGTGCTGTTAATGAGCCAGCCCGAGCGCATGCTTGACCGCAAGTGTTAGAGAGAGCGCGGCTGGCATCCTCATTCACGATCCCAGCCGCGCCAGACGAAACAGACAGGCCGCGTGTTCCTTCAGGGCCGAGCCTAGGGCGTTATCGATCTCGCCGACCTGCTGGCGCAATAACCTGACTTGCTCCATATACTGCTTCCAAGGCTTCCCTCAGTTGCGCTTCCTTCTTGTGTGGTGCCCCACGTGCTTCCTTCACCAAGGCTTCGACATCGGCCTCTCCCTCGGCAGTCTGCTCCAGCATGCGCTTGCGCGCGTAAGCGTGGCCCAGCCGCTCACCTCGAACACGTCGCTGGCTAACGCTGTTAGCTTAATGCCGCCTTGCTCCAGCAGTCCTTCCACCTGATTCCGGACCACGCCTATCTTGCGCTTTCGATCCACACGCGTCCGGCTCAGCCAGCGCCAACTCCTCTGCTCGGCCGAGGGGATGAAGCTTTCCTCCAGATCTCCGGAGTACCACCGGTCGGCCAGCCGCTGCGCGTCCCGGTAGTCCCGTTTGCGCCCTCGCGGCGCCTTAGTGTCTGTTAGACAATAACCTATCCATTTGGGCCGCTGATTGGGCGGATTTCATAGTTCCACTCGCCATGAAATGAGTCTCGATGGAGGTTGACCAGGGCGAGTTCCTTATCCGGAATCCTGA
>JBPCOQ010000069.1:0-59268 GCA_051000095.1 Bryobacteraceae bacterium
TCAGGATTCCGGATAAGGAACTCGCCCTGGTCAACCTCCATCGAGACTCATTTCATGGCGAGTGGAACTATGAAATCCGCCCAATCAGCGGCCCAAATGGATAGGTTATTGTCTAACAGACACTAAGAACATTCCACCCGCTCAAAAGACGATAAGTCGTCCGCTACGGTGCCACGCGAGTGGGAACTCGGCGGCACTTTGCTGAGCTGGGCTGACGAACGACACAGGCTCGAAAGCCTGTGCCACGCGGCCGCCGACCTAGCGCTTCAGATATACGGCTGAAGCTTATCCGCCAACCCGCTACAATAACCGTCTTGAAGGAGAACACCGATTGGGCAACACACTTGCGGGCTGCGTAGCTCTCATTACCGGGGCAAGCCGCGGCTTGGGTAAAGTAATGGCAATTTCGCTGGCAGGCGCCGGGGCTAAGCTGGCGCTGGTATCGCGAGACGCAACACAGCTCGAAGAGACGGCCGCGGCGGTCCGCGAGGCTGGCTCCGAGGCTCACGTTTTCCCCACCGATGTCACCAGTGAAGAGCAAGTGCTGCAACTCGAGCGCGACGTCATCTCACAAATGGGCGGGATCGGTATCCTGATCAACAACGCCGGAATCAACGTGCGCAAGACGGTGCCGGAATTCACTTTGGCCGAGTGGCGCGGCGTCATCGATACCAACCTGACCAGCGCATTTCTGGTATGCCGGTCATTCGTCCCACATATGAAGGGCAAGGGCTACGGCCGCATCATCAACATGACATCCATCATGAGCCATGTTTCACTGCCGGCGCGAGCGGCCTATTCGGCCAGCAAAGCGGGGCTGCTGGGATTCACCCGTGCGCTGGCTCTCGAGTTGGCCACCGACGGAATCACGTGCGTTGCGATCAGCCCCGGCCCCTTTGCAACCGAGATGAATGCGCCGATCATCAACGATCCGGAGAAGAACGCGCAGTTTATATCCAGGATTCCGATGGGCCGCTGGGGACGTCTCGAAGAGATTGGCCAACTGGCGCTGTTCTTGTGTTCGGAAGAAGCTGCGTTCATCACCGGAACCGACATTTTGATTGACGGAGGTTGGTGTGCGCAATAGCGCGTTTGCTATGTTGGCGGCGGCGGCGCTGCTGCTCTGCTCCTGCGGCGGCTCCGGGAAGAAAACCATCGCCGTTATACCCAAAGGGACATCCTCGCTCTTCTGGGTTTCCGTGCACGCGGGCGCGGCGGCCGCGGGGGATCGGTTCGGCGTCAATGTAGTTTGGAACGGTCCCGCGCTGGAGACTGAGTACGGTCGCCAGGTCGAAATCGTGGACTCGATGATTGCCCGCCATGTGGACGGCATCGCGCTCGCGGCGGCGGAGCGGAAAGCGCTGGTGCCGCCGCTCGACCGCGCGGTGGCGGCAGGCATTCCGGTCACCGTCTTCGACTCCGGAGTGGACTCGACGAATTACCTGACATTCCTTGCCACCAATAATTACGAAGGCGGGCAGATGGGCGCGCGCGAGTTGGGCAGGCTGCTGGGCGGCAAGGGCACGGCGGCGATCGTGATGCATGCGCCCGGCAGCGCGTCTACTATGGATCGCGAGCGCGGCTTCGACGAAGTGATTAAGTCCGAGTTCCCGCAAATCCAGATTGTGGGGCGCCAGTTTGGATTATCGGACCCAGCCAAAGCGATGACGGCCGCTGAGAATATCCTGACTGCGCACCCGAATCTGAACGGCATCTTCGCTTCCTCCGAACCGAGCAGCGTTGGCACGGCCCAGGCGCTGAAATCGCGAGGCGCCAGCGGCAAAATCAAGTTCGTCGCGTTCGACTCCAGCGAGGCCATGATCGCCGACATGAAAGCCGGCGTGATCGATGCCATGGTGGTGCAGGATCCCTTCCGCATGGGCTTCGAGGCGGTGAAAACCCTGGTCGACAAGCTACAGGGTAGCGTGCCCCCAAAGCGGATCGATCTCAGCGCGCGGCTGGTCCGTCGTGAGGATTTGGGCAAGCCGGAAGTACAGCAATTGCTCTCGCCGGATGTCAAGAAATATCTGGGGAAGTGAGGAGGAAAGATGGCCGAAGCTGGGTTTACACGGGTGGTTCGTCCTACGCTGAAATTCGTTTACGGTGGATACCTGCTGGTACTGGTGCTGCTGATCGCGGCCGTTGTGGTGCATTATCAGATGCTGGCAGACCAAGGCCAACCGCCTTGGCTTCCGGCCGTTGCGGCACTGCTGTTGTTATGGCCGATTCAGCGGACAATTCGACGGTTGTCAACCAAGCTGACGATTTCACAAGACAAGCTGTACTACGAGTCCGGGTTCTTCTCGAAAGCCACGCGCATTATTCAGATCCCGAAAATTCAAGATGTACGCGTCAACCAGAGCATGGGCCAACGCATGTGCGACGTGGGGGATTTGCTGATCGAGACCGCGGGCGAGAGCAGCCGGCTGACGCTGCACAACATCGATGCGCCGCGGGCTCTGGCGGACAAGATTATCGAGTTGGAAAATGCCAGCGGTGTAGTGAAGCCGTCGCCGCCGCTTTAGATTCAGCAGTGGCGCACGTTCTCAACGTGTTCCTGCCCGGCGAGCCGGGCAAGGCAGGATTGAAAACATCAGGGTCTGCGTCTAAGTGCAACACAGGCAAGAATGCCTGTGCCACTTATTGCGACGGCAGCTTGGTTGGCGCAGCCGGCTTGACTTTCGGGAGCGGCTTGCGCGGCAACTTCTCCGGACGAGCCGCGGCCTCATAGACGCACGATGCAATTACAGCGGAAGCCTGCATCAGGTCGGCGGCGATCGCGTGATCGAACACATCCATGCTGGAATGATGGGTCACGGTCGAGTAATCGAGCGGATCCTGGATAAACTGGAATCCGGGCAAGCCCACGGCATCGAACGACAGGTGATCGGTTCCGCCGGTATTCCGGATACTGACCGTAGTGACCCCGAGATCTTCAAACGGCTTCAGCCATCGCTCAAAGAGCGGCCGCATGGCATCGTCGTTTTGCAGGTACACTCCCCGGATTTTTCCGCTGCCATTGTCCAGATTGAAATATCCGGAAAAATGGGCGTGGGCAGTAGTCGTCTGCATGGTTGCGGGATCGGCGAAATGTTCTTTCACGTAAGCCTTCGATCCCAGCAGACCTTCTTCCTCACCACTCCAGAGTGCGATCCGAACCGTACGGTCCATCTTTAGATTTAAGGTTTTCAAGATTCGCACCACTTCCATCATCACCGCGCTGCCCGAGGCATTATCCGTCGCTCCGGTACCGCTGTGCCAGGAATCGAAATGCGCGCCCAGCATCACAATCTCGTCCTTCTTCGCGCCACCTGGGATTTCAGCCACGACGTTGTAGGCGTCCACATCGGCATCGCTCGCCTTGGCTTGCAGGTTCAATTGAAGGCGGACCGGAACCTTCTTCTCGACCAAACGCGCGATCCGGTTGTAATGCTCGGCGGTCAAGACGAAGGTAGGCGGCGCGAGCTGGTCTTTGGCTTTGTACGAGCCGGCCGCCTCAGCGAACAACAGCGAATCGTGCGCCCGCTCGTCATCCTGCAAAATCCCGATTGCGCCTTCCTGCGACAGAAACTCATTACGTTTATTTCTGAGCGCCTGAAGTCGATCGAAGAACTTAATCAGCACGTCCATAGGCAAACTTGAAAAGAGCCGGCCCCTTTGCTCAGGATCTTCGGGAATAATCAGGTTGTCCGGATCGAACTCTACCTTTGGCACGGGCTGCGGCGCCGCGGCGAGCTCGGCCAATGCCGCCGCGGTATAGCGTTGCAAGTCGATGCGCATCTCGCCTCTTAGAACGTCGGTGATGGGTGGAGAGACCATGACGATCTTGCCGCGCAGCTTGCCCGCGTACTTCTTCTTGTAGGCCTCGAGATCGGCTTCTCCCTTTTTGAGATCAAAACTCCGTTGAGCGGGCGTGAGGATCACTTCACCCGAGACCGGACCGTTCGTGCCTTGCGACCAGGCCAGCGGCCACGCTGACAATAATGAGTAGCGCGGCTCCAGCAACTCGACGGAAAACTTTTCGAGAGTCCAGCTTCGGCCGAAGGGTCCCCATTTTTCGAGATGTCCGTTGACCAGGCCGTAATCCTGCAGGCGCTTTAACGCCCAGTCTGCCGCTTGTTTAAACTCGGGCGATCCAGTCAACCGCGGGCCGTACATATCCGTCATGTACGACAGATGATCCATTACTTTCGAATTCTCGAACGCTTCCGTCCGAATTCGATTGACGATAGAAAGATCGACCTGGTCCTGCGCCAGCAAGGGCACAAACGCCAGGATTACCCAGACAAATTTCGGCATGCCGTCTATTATGACAGCCCAAACCGAGCCGCGACAATTGGGGAGCGGTGAATCGCCGGTCACCGATCTACAATTTCTGCAACGCCGCCAAGTGGCGTTTGATCTCGGTCACTTCGCGGCGCAATTGCGGCAAGCGAGCGAGGTTCGCCAATTGTTCCAGGTACTCTCTCAGCGGCCGGGCCGGAGTTCCCCACACGACCTGGCCTTTGCGAACGATCTTCGAAGTCAGAATGCCGCAGCCTGAGCCGAGCACCGCCCTCGTCTCGATCCGGGCTTTGTCGCCGATCCCGACCTGGCCGCCGATCACGGCATAATCTTCGACGACGACTCCGCCCGAGAATCCGGTTTGTGCCGCGACCACTACGTGCTTCCCGATGCGGCAGTTGTGGGCCACATGGACCATGTTATCCAGCTTGGTGCCAGAGCCGATTTGCGTAACGCCGAGCGCCGCGCGATCGATGCACGAGTTGGCGCCGATCTCGACATCGTCCCCAATCTCCACCCGCCCGATTTGTGGAAACTTCTCATAACGATCCCCTGCCATGACGAAACCGAAACCGTCGGCTCCAAGGACGCAGCCGGAATGCAGCACCACTCTATGGCCGAGGACAACATCGTGGTAGATCGTGACGTTGGCGTGGATCACACAATCGTCGCCGATGCTCACGCGTGGACCGATGACACTGCCCGCGCCAATTCGGGCTCGCGCTCCGATGCGGGTGGTGGAGGCGATTGTCGCGCGGGGGTGGATGCCGGGCTCCGGTTGATCGCCGGGATAGATTTGGCGCACTACTCGCGCGAACGCCGAACGCGGGTCGGCCACGCGAATGAGAGTGCGGCCCCGCGGAAAATCCTCCGTCACTAACAGGCATCCGGCTCGAGAGGACTCCGACTGCGCGGCCGCTTTGCGATTGCTCACGAAGGCAAGCTCGTTCGCGCCGGCCTCTTCAAGGGATGCTACGCCCGCGATGTCGATGTCGTTCCCTTCCCATGGGCCGTTCAGCAGCTCCGCGATTTCCGAAATTTTCAAAGGGTTATCCTGCCTTATGGGACAAGCTAAAGCATGTCCCACCTCATTATGCTCATTGCGCCGTCCGCTCGCGTGCACCCGAATGCGGTCATTGGAGAGAACTGCGTTATTGGCGAATATTGTGTGATTGAGCAAGATGTCCGGCTGGGACGAGGTTGCCGGCTGGAGCCGTACGTCTATATCAAGCGCTGGACCACTCTGGGCGACGCGAACGACATTTCCGCCGGCACGGTGCTGGGAACCGACCCGCTCGACAAAACTTTCAGCGGAGAACGCAGCTATCTCATCATCGGCAACCGCAACAAGATCCGCGAACACTACACCATCTCCCGGGGTACCGAGCCGGAGAGCGTCACCCGCATCGGAGACGGCAACTACATCATGACCTCCGGACACATTGCGCACAATTGCATCATCGGGAACAACACGGTGATCGCCAGTTGCGCTCTGGTGGCCGGGCATGTGCAAATCGAGGATCAAGCTTTCATCTCGGGCGGCGTCGTCGTTCATCAGTTCTCCAAAATCGGCCGGCTCGCAATGATCGGGGGCAATACCCGAGTGAACAGCGATGTTCCTCCGTTCTTCTTGTGTACCGATTTCAATGTCGCGGCGAAGGGGCTGAATCTGGTTGGCTTGCGGCGGGCAGGTTTTACGCGTGAACAGATCACACCATTGAAGGGCGCGTATCATCTCCTCTACCGCTCCGGACTCAAGCTCCAAGACGCGCTCGCGCGTATCGAGGCGGAAATACCAACCGAGCACACGCGGCACCTGGTGTCCTTCATCCGAAGCAGCAAACGTGGCATATGCCGTGAGTGAAGACGAGCTTCCGCGCCGGCTGAGCTTTCTCGACTCGCTTTCGATCGTAGTCGGCATCGTGATCGGAGGCGGTATCTTCGTTGTGCCGAATCTCGTGGCGCGCAACCTGCCCTCGGAGGGTCTGATTCTGAGCGCCTGGATTTTCGCCGGTGTCGTTTCTTTCTTCGGTGCGCTGGCGTGCGCGGAGTTGGGCGCAGCCATCCCATCCACCGGTGGCCAATACGTTTTCCTGCGCGAGAGCTATGGACCGTTCGCAGGTTTTCTGTATGGCTGGACTATGTTTGTGGTCGCGCGAACGGCTCAGGTTTCGTGGCTGGCGGTCACGTTCTCCTTGTATGTTTCGTACTTCGTTCCACTAACGCCAGTCGTCGCGAAACTGCTGGCTCTGACGGCGCTTGCACTGTTCACGACCATCAATTACCGCGGCGCCGAAGCGGGCGCTCTGGTACAGAAGAGCTTCACCTTCGCGAAGCTCGCGGGACTGCTGGTCATCATCGGCGCCGCGTTTCTCGCGAAGCCGCATGACGCAACGCCGCCGCCGGCTGTGGCGGCCTTTCCGTTTTCACAATTCGGCATCGCCATGATTGCGTGCTTGCTGGGATACGACGGCTGGGTGCAGGTCAGCTTCGTGGCAGGCGAGATCAAGCGCCCGCAACGAAATATACTGCTTGCGCTTTCGTCAGGGCTGGCGATTTGCAGCGGGGTTTATTTGCTGACCAATGTGGCCTATTTGCGCGTGCTCTCGATTCCAGAGATCGCCGCGAGCGAGCACGTCGGCGCGACCGCGGCCGAGAGGACCATGGGCCCGGTCGGAGGCAGCCTTGTTTCCCTGATCATACTCATATCGGTGATTGGAACACTCAACGGCTGCTTCCTGACCAGCCCGCGAATCTACTTCGCACAGGCGCGCGACGGTCTGTTCTTTCGCAAGTTCGGCGAAGTCCATCCGCGCTTTCGCACACCCGCCTTTTCCATCGTTGCGCAAGGCGTGTGGGCCGCGGTGCTGATCCTGTCCGGTTCCTATGAAAGCCTGGCCGAATACGCCATGTTCGCGATGTGGCTGTTTTATGGACTGATGGTAGCGGGCGTCATTCTGCTGCGACGCAAGCAGCCGGACCTGCCGAGGTCTACCGGATGTGGGGTTACCCCTTCACAGCGCTGCTGTTTCTGGCGGTGACGGCGTGGTTCCGGGTGAATGCGCTGCTGACTCGTCCGGGCCCGGCCGGCGCCGGTCTGCTGCTCATCGCCGCGGGCATTCCGGTGTACTTTGTGTGGCGCCGGCCGGCGGGAGTGAATCGTCGTGCGAAGCCAACGATTTCCGCAGACCCGGCCACAACGGATAGAAGCGCGGGAATCTACAGCGCAGAAACGGCGCCGAATAGGTCAGATTAATTGTATGAGACAAGACTGAAATGCTTGCAAAACAGGAAAAAAGGGGTATAATTTCAAAAGATCGGGAAGCCAAACGTAAACACATCCCAGATCGTATTTCAGGAGGAGACCATAAGTTGATACCAAGAGTTCTCATCTGCCTAACTCTTTCGGCGGTTATTATTCCGCTGTCAGTCTTGGGAGCCACAGTTGTAATCTCAGTCCCGGGTACCGCGGACATTTACCTGGCTGGCCAGTCGGCCGGGAGCACTGCCGGATCGGACGTCGCGCCCTTAAATAGTCCAATTTTAGGGTCGTTGGGGTTGACCCTGATTGCTGGAAACTCGCTGACGTTCTCAGCAACGGGAATCACAGGTGGCGCTGGATGCACCAGCACCAATCCTGAGGGCTGCGCCAATTTCAGTACGGGACCTTTCAATGGCATCAGCACTTACCTCGGGCCTGCGCAAGCCTTGACCGGAGTGTTTGTGACTAACAGCATCCCATCTGGTGTAGCGCCCCCGGGTCTGGATTTCTCAGGCAGTAACTCATTCTCGTCATTGTCCCCTGGTTTAAATGTAGTATTTTTCATCGGAGATGGACTTACGGGGAAGGGAACCGGGAGCACGCAGGGGTTCGTGATTCCAACAGGAGCAACGCGACTGTTTTTAGGGTCTTCCGATTCTGTCGGAACGAACTTCAATAACAGTGGGGCATACAACGTTACTGTTAACGACAATTTAACTGTGCCAGGCGTGCCCGAGCCGGCCACGTTCGTTCTTGTTTTGCCAATCCTTTTAGTGGCAATGATTCTTAAGAGGCTACGTTCCACTCTCGTCGAACTATAGTTACAAACGGCCAGCATTCAAGCATTTGATTGCGTTACTTGGCCGCGTTTCAACTCGAAAGCCCCTGACTAGAGACACTCAGCTTCATCTCGTGGCGGAGCTAAATTTGGGAATTTGCGTTAACACCGTTCCGGCAAGAGCGGCTGACGCTCGCGCAAACGAGCCGGCCGCGCAGGTGAGCCAGTTGATCTTTATGGCGCTATGGCGGAGTAGAGGCGGGCGAGGACCTTCGGATTCTCCGTAGTCTCCGACACATCGCCGATCCTGGATGTCGCGCGAAAAGGCCGCCTTGACTCTTGCTCATGTTTTATCAGCTGCCGTGGTTGATGGTCACGGCTGCGGACGATCAGAAACGTGTGCAAGAACTTCGGGAGGCCCGACTTTGGCGAAGCCAAGGTGATCGTGCTTGCAATCGAGGGTCGAGCGGATCTTCTGTTTATACACGAAAGGCGTGGGCGAAGGGCTGTGACTGCGACAGGTTACCGGTGGACAGCGCTGCTGTTTCTGGCGGTGACGGCGTGGTTCCTGGTGAATACGCTGCTGACTCGTCCGGGCCCGGCCGGCGCCGGTCTGCTGCTCATCGCCGCGGGCATTCCGGTGTACTTTGTGTGGCGCCGGCCGGCGGGAGCGCCGACTTCGCTCGCCAGGAGGTGATTTGATGAATTCGATCCAATGGTCACTGGCCTTCGGGCTGGCGTTTGTATGGGCGCAGGGCACGAATTTCGCCGCCACACCTACGAAGCATAAGACTCAGAATGTGATCTTCGTCATGACGGACGGTCTGCGCTGGCAGGAGGTTTTCGGAGGAGCCGATTCCGCCTTGATGAATAAAGAGAACGGTGGCGTGCCGGACGCCGAAAGTTTGAAGACAGCTTATTGGCGGGACAGCCCGCAAGCGCGGCGCATGGCGCTTATGCCTTTCTTATGGAGCGTTGTCTCCGAAAGCGGGCAGATCTACGGCAACCGCAATATTGGGTCGGAGGCGTACGTAACCAACGGGTTCAACTTCTCCTATCCCGGTTACAGTGAAACTCTGTGTGGCTTCGCCAATTCCAGAATCCACAGTAACGACAAGATCCCAAATCCGAACGTCACGGTCATGGAATGGCTGGAAAAGAAAGCTTCTTTTAAAGGCAAGGTGGCTGCATTTGGGGCATGGGACGTCTTCCCTTCCATCTTCAATGCGGACCGGGCTGGATTTCCGGTGAACGCCGGGTATGATCCATTCACCTCGATTCCGATGACGCCGCGACTTGATCTTCTTAACCGCTTCAAGACGGAGTTACCGCGGGTCTGGGCCGACGAGGCGTTCGATGCGATCCCCTTTTACACGGCGCTTGAGTACCTGAAGTTTCGCAAGCCGAAAGTCCTTTATCTCTCTCTGGGCGAGACAGACGATTGGGCTCACCAGGGAAACTATGCCGAGTACTTGACTGCCGCCCATCGGGTGGACGATTTTCTACGAGCGCTGTGGGAGAGCATTCAGTCCATGCCGGAGTATCGCGGAAAAACGACGCTCATCTTTTCTCCGGATCATGGCCGGGGCGAAGCTCCAACGGAGTGGAAGAGCCATGGAGAGAAAATCCCGGACTCTAAGTACATATGGATTGCGTTCCTGGGCCCGGACACTCCCGCCTTGGGCGAGCGCTCGAATATTTCTCCGGTGACCCAGAGTCAAATTGCCGCAACGCTGGCCGCTTTCCTCGGCGAAGATTACCCAACCGCCGTGGAAAAGGCGGGCAAGCCCATTTTCGAAGCTCTTCCCCGGATTGAATCGAAGCATTAGAACGGTCTTTTTTGGGGCTTGTTTTGCAAGCCTGCTCCGGCAGGTTCGCAATGGAATCGATTCGATCCGGCGGGCCAAGACCCGGATTGAAAACATCAGGGTCTTGGTCTAAGTGCAACACAGGCAAGAATGCCTGTGCCACTCACAGGCCGGCCAACTTCATCGCCCGCGGAATCTCCGGATTCCGCATGAACCACTTCCAGAGATTCCCGGATCGCAGGTTCTCCGCGCTCAGCAGGGTGATCCCGATATCCAGGCCGAGAACGTCAGGCGAGACCCAGCCGTTGGTGGGATGGAAGGCGTCGGTAAAACCGTAACGGCCGTAAATTTTGCCGCCGAAGCGCTCCTGCATGGCTTTCAGCGCGGGAATGCAGATGTCCGGCGCCAGCATCAGGGAGCCGGCTGGGGCGCAGGGCACCACCGTGCCGTCGATGCCGTTCCGCCGCGGCGGTCCGCCCCAAGCCTTGTAGCCGGTGGCGCTGTTGGAACTGGTGATGCCCCAGATATCTTGAGAGTATCCGGGGAACTCCTTGGCGAGATCGATGCAGAACTGGCGGTGGGCGCGTGTGGCGGTCACCGAGTTTTCAAACCAGTCGATCTTGGAGCCGTGCTTTTCGCGACGCCCGCGGTAATCCACGAACACCTGCGAATACTGATGGGTGAAGAGCGGCGACAGGCCAATGTATTTGTAATTGCCGTAGACGTTTTCGGGGCGCTCCCAGGCGTACCAGGATTCGGGATGGATGGCATGCGTGGGAGAGCCGATGCCCAGGAGATAAATGATCGTGAACTCGCTATACCTGGCCCAGCGTGCCGTCAGGAAGCCGGTCTCCGGCCTCCAGCCATGCGAAAGCAGCAGTGGGTCGCCGTTGAGCATCCACTGAAAGTCCATCCGCTCGTAAATGCGGGTGGCGAGCCGCTGGATTTCGGAGTCCTTCTGGAAATAGCCCCGCGCGGCCAGGATGCCGCCCATCAACAGCGCGGTGTCGATCGAAGAAAGCTCGCTCTGCTTTTCACTGTTCTCCAGCACGCCGGTGCGCCGGCCGGTTTTGACGTTCATCCAATGAAAGAACCAGCCGTGCTCCTGCGGGGCATCGCCGGCAAAGAACCGCAGGGCGTTACGGACGCGCGTGCGGGCATCGTCCTGCCTTACCCACCCGCGCTCGGCGCCTATGCACAGGGCCGCCAGTCCGAAGCCAGTTACTGCGATGCTGCCGATGTCGCGGCGGTTGGGATCGTAAGGGGTTCCGTCGGCCTTCGCGCGGCCGCGCGTCATTCCGGTGCCGGGGTCGGTATACTCCCAGAAATATTGGAACGAGCGGCGCGAGAGGTCGTCCAGAAACAGGTTGTCTTCCCGCGAGATTTTCTTCGGGCCAGCGCGCAGAGCCGATAGGGCCGCACTAGATAGCGCTAGTAGAGAGCGTCGCGTCATGGTTGGCGGAATCATTATCCGGATCCTTTCGGATGGTAGGTCCAGATGCAGGAATCGCGCACTACGCCGCTGGATGACGCGGCCTCGGCTTGAATCCGGTTTTCGCCTTCCACCAGCGGAACGGTTTTCCAGAGGAAGACGTGCAGATCGCTTCCGTTCATTTCGCCGTAGCTCTTGCCGTTTACTCGCAGAGTCACTTTAGGCAAGTTGGAATAGACTTTCACTGGCGTCTCGGACGCGCTGCGATCGGCGTCGCGGCGGCTGGTAATGTAGACCATCGGTCCCGTGGTCCAATTGGCCTGATAAAAATAGAACGCGTCCTTGCGGATCTTGCGGTCCCGCGTGACGAGGCCTTTGTCGTTGACCCCCGGCATGCCGCCTTCTTTGCGGCCCGCGCTGGCAA
Source organism: Bryobacteraceae bacterium (assembly GCA_051000095.1). GTDB lineage: Bacteria > Acidobacteriota > Terriglobia > Bryobacterales > Bryobacteraceae > JBBSHP01. The sequence continues at coordinate 11,989 of JBPCOQ010000069.1, forward strand.
AATCGAACATGCTCCAGAGGAATGAGGCTGGCACATACGGGCGCGATTGGATGGCGGCGTAGTTGCCTTCATGAACGTTGGTCTGCCATTCTTCAGGGTGCCAATCTTTGGGAGCGCGGCCCGCCGCTCTTTCCGTAAAATCCTGCTGGTGCTGCTGGATGCTGGCTCCGGCGCCGTATTCACTGATGATGATGCCTTTAGATCCGTAAAAAGCATTCCACTTGTCGATAATGGAGCCCATAGCGGAAGGCGTCGCGATGTACCAGCCGGGATATACGTTGAGCGCCATGAGTTCGCTGATCCGGCCCACGGCGGGCAGCTTTTCGATTCCGTCGATGCTGAAGGCGCCCGTAGTGACACGGCCAGGATCTTCTTTTCTTGCCAGTCGCCTCAGGCCGTCAACAATCGGGACGGGGTTGTCTTTGTTCGACGGGCTGAGTTCGTTGTACAGACTCCACATCACAATGGAAGGGTGGTTCAAGTTCTGGCGGATCAACTCGGTGAGTTGTTGGCGGACACCTTCCAGGAATGCCGGGGTGCCGCGCAGGTCGTTCACCATGGCTAGTTCAGCCCAGACCAGAAGGCCCTTGCGGTCGCACAAACGATAGAAATAATCGTTGTGCTGGTAGTGCGCCAGGCGGACACCGGTCACTCCCATTTCGCGCATAATCTGCAAGTCCGTATCCTGTTCCTTCTCGCCGATCGCCCAGCCCAGCCCGCCCCAGTCCTGATGCCGGCAGACGCCGCGAATCTGCTGAGGCTTCCCGTTGAGGATCGCGCCGCGCGCTGGGTCCACCTGGAAAGATCGCAATCCGAGGGGTTGATCGACAGCATCGACCAGCCGGCCACTCTCGAAGATCTCGACGCGCGCGGTGTAGAGATACGGATCGGCCACTCCGTTCCACAGGTGCGGTTTCTCGATCCGAAGGTTCTGAGTGACGGGCTTCGTCTCGCCAGCGCTCAGTTCGGTTCTTTGGCGGACCGAAGTCACCTTTTGGTTATCCGCATCCAGAACGGTGACCAGCACTTCGACGTTTCTTGCCGCGCCCGATTCGTTGGATACCTCGGCTACGGCTTCCACCGCGGCATGGCCTGCATTGACATCGGGCTGTTTCAAGAATACGCCGGGGGAGCCGTAGTCGAGAGGGGTGATGTTTACAGGGGCGGTAACAATCAGGGAGACGGGACGGTAAATCCCGCCAAACACTGTGAAGTCGCCGCCGAGCGGAATGACGTCTTCACGTCGGGCATTGTCCACCCGGACGGCCAGGAGGTTGCCGGCTCCAAGTTGGAGATAGGGCGTGACCTCGAAGCAAAATGCCTGAAATCCTCCTTTGTGTTCGCCCAGATCCTTCCCATTCAGGAAGGCGCGGGCGACGAGGCTGGCTCCCTCGAATCGCGCGAAGACCCGTTGGCCTTTCCAGTTGGGGGGCGCGGGAAACTGCCGCCGATACCAGCCAGGGCCGCGGTAGTAACCGGCCCGAGGAGGATCGCCTTCCGTGTTCCATGTGTGTGGGATAGAGATGCGTTGCCAGGAGGAATCGTCGAAGACAGCGGCGGAGGCGCCTGCTTCATCGCCGCGGTGGAATCTCCAGCCGGTGTCAAGGCGGACTAAGGTTCTTGGGCCGGCGCCGAATGATAACGACGACAGAAGAAAGCCGGCGCTCAGCAGCCGTAGGATGATCATTTTGAGTTTCAGAGTGCCGATAGTTTATTGAAGTCCCGCCAGTTTCATGGCGTGGACCATTTCCGGATTCCGCATGAACCACTTCCAGACGTTTCCCGTGCGAAGGTTCTCCGCGCTGAGCAGCGTGATGCCGGCGTCCAACCCGATCACCTCTGGAGAGACCCAACCGTTATTCGGATTAAACGCATCCGCAAATCCATACTTGTTCCAGATTTTGTCTCCATAGCGCTGTTTCATGGCGCGGAGGGCCGGAATGGAGATGTCAGGCGTCAGCATGAGGGATCCGGCCGCCGCGCAGGGCACGACACTGCCGTCGATGCTGCTCCGTCGTGGGGGGCCTCCCCATGCTTTGTATCCCGACTTGCTCATGGAACTGGAAATGCCCCAGATATCTTCCGAGTAGCCGGGGAATTCCTTCTTCAGATCCATGCAGAAGATGCGATGCGCGCGCGTTGCGGTCACGGCGTTGGCAAACCAGTCCGTGTGCGGCTCGCGTTTTTCGTGACGGCCCCGGAAATCGGCCCACGCGAATGGATACTGGTAGGTCCACAGCAACGAAGTACCGATGTATTTGTAGCCTCCATAGCTGTTCGGAGTCCGCTCCCATGCGTACCAGGATTCAGGGGGCAGCGGGTGCGTGGGTGAGCCGATTCCCATCAGGTACATCAGGGCAAGCTGGCAGTACTTGTCGTACCGCGATGCGATAAAGCCTGTCTCGGGCAGCCAGCCGTGAGACATTGTATATGGATCGCCATTCCGCATCCAGGCGTAGTCAACGCGCTCGTAGATCTTCTTCGCCAGCCGCGCTATCTCGGGTTCTTCGCGGAAGTACTGCGCGGCGGTAAGGGCGCCAGCAACCAACCATGTGCTATCGCTGACCGAAACCTCGCTCTTGGGCCGCGCCAATTTGCGATCTTTGGGCAACGGGAGAACTGCCGTATCGAAATTAGCGCCCGTGCGCTCGCCTTTGACCACATTCAGCCAGTGATAGAACCAACCGTGCTCATTGGGCGCGCGATCGGCATAGTAGCGCATGGTATTGAGCGCGCGTTGGCGGGCCTTGTCGCGCGGGACCCAGCCGTGCTCGGCGCCAATGCATAGAGCGGTGATGCCGAATCCGGTAGCGCCCGTGCTACCGACATCGCGCTTTTCGATCGGGTAGGGCGAACCATCCCAGTACATGTGCTCGCGCGTAATCCCCGTATTCGGGTCGCTGGCGTCCCAGAAGAACTGGAACGAGCGGTGGGAAAGATCGTCCAGGAATGCGTCATCTTCCGGGGAGAGTTTCTCGCGATTCTGCCCGGCAGCCGGTTTGGAGATCAGTACGAGAGATAGAAGGCCGCCGGCGGCTAAAACGCTAACCAACAGTAAGGAAATTCTTCGCATGTATTAAAACGCTACTTTGAACCCGAGCTGAATGATGCGCGGCGGGCTCAACTGGCTGGACGCGCCGATCAGCCCGAAGCTGGCGCTCGATGGACTGAGTCCGGGATTGTTGAATTGAACCTGGTTGAGCGCGTTAATGGCTTCGCCTCGAACTTGCGCTCTGATTCGTTCGGTAATGCGCACTGTCTTGATCAAAGACGTGTCGATCCCTCTTACGCGGTCTCCGCGAAAGTTGGGGAACATGGATGGCAGGGTGCGAATGTTGTTGCTAAGTTGAATGCGCTGGTCGGCGCGCTGTTTCGCCGGATCATCCACGCCGTTGGTCTGAACGGCCGCGTCATGGAAATAGAATCCGCCGGGATCGAAAACCGGCGCATCGATCTTGTTCTTGTCGTAGGACGCCACCACCTTATTGGGATCGCCGTTGAAATAAAGATTTCCGACGCCAATTGGACGGCCCGACTGGATCACATACACGCCGGTCAGTTGCCAGCCGCCAAAGATTCCGTCGACCAGCCGGTTCCAGCCGCTACCGAACTTGCGTCCCTGGCCGAACGGCAGTTCCCAGATGCCGTTGATCTGGAAACGGTTCGGACGGTCTTCGCCCGACACGCGGTCTTCCGGCAAAGCATCGGTATTGTTCAGCAAGCTGAGGCGTTCACGCAAGCGGGAGCGGCCATACGACGCATTCAGAGTGAAGCCGGACCGGAAGCGGCGCTGGGCGCGCACCTCCAGGCCGTGGTACCGCGTGGAGCCGTCATACCGCTCGGAATTCACCGCGTTGAACTGCGGGAAGGGCAACAGAATCTGCGACCGCGCGACGGTGGAACCACTGAGGCTCGTCGTGCCGAGCAGGCCGGCCGTTGGGTTGGGGATGGCGGCGGTAAGGAAATTGATCGCCGTTTGATCGCGTACAGGACTGGTTGACAGGTATTTCCTGGGGATGGTGTTCAGGTTGGTGGGGACGACCAAATCGTAGCCGCGCGTTCCGGCGTAGGCGGCTTCCACAACCCAGCGCCCGGGCAGTTCACGCTGCAATCCGGCCTGCCAGCGCTGGACCTTTCCCGTTTGGCGATCGAGAGGGGTGAACGATACGCTCTGCCCGAGGAACGTCGACAAGCCGCCACTGGCGCCGGTCGGCTCGGTAATGCCGTTGGGGAACGGGTTAGCGAGGCTGGAGGTGAATGTGAGGCCGCTATTCAAGGTGGGCACGATGTTCGTGATCTGCGAAAAGCCGGGTTGATTCACGCTATCGACGCCGAACGGGATCATGTAGAGACCCCAGCCGCCGCGCAGCACCGTTTTGGGCGTGATCTGAAAAGCCGCTCCCGCGCGCGGCTGAACCGCTGCGGCCTTGGTGTCCCAGAAGCCGCGGTGGCTGCTGCCGGCGAACAACAATCCGCCGCGGACGTGGAAGTCGGCCGCGGCCAGCGCGGCATCGGGCTTGGCCCCGTAGGCGGCGCGCGCAGCCGCTTCAATCGGGCTGGATGTCGTCATGTCGAATCCGCGCACGTTGCGGTTATACCGGTCTGTTGTGGGAGATTCGAGCTCGTAGCGGAGGCCAAGATTTAAGGTCAGGCGGCGGGTAACCTTGAAATCGTCTTGTAGAAAAAGCGCCTGGAAGAGCGCCTGGTTAGCCGAAGTCGCGTTTCTGTCGATCAGGCCGCCGGTCGGTAGGCCGAGCAGCAGGGATGCCAGGGATTGCCCGATGGGCGCTCCGGACGAGTTGTCCAAGGGGCCCTTCGTATAAGTATTGGCGAACGTGTATGACCCGGCCGGGCTGCTGGTGGGAACGGTATTTTCCCGGTAGGCCCGCGCCTGGTAGCCTGCGTACAGCAAGTGTTTGCCTTTGGTCTTGGTGTAGGTTGGCTCCAGGAAGAACGTGTTGTCGGCCTGGAAATCGCCGCCACTGGCACCCACCGTGCCGTACCCGCTCGGCGCGAACGGCGGGAAGTACTTGAAGCCGCTGAACAACGCAACCGTGGAGGCGGGGAAGCCGAGCGAGGCGGGGTCGAACCCGGCCGCCAGACGTCCGCTCCCCACGAAATAGCGCGTAATGCCGCCGCTCACCTCGATCAGATCGGATGGGGATGCGACAAAGACATGATTGAGGGCGAGCCCCTGATTGCCGCGGAAGCCCAATCCTTGGGTAGGGTTGAGACCGTTGATGTCGCCTCCGGACCAGCCCGTCGACGGCGAATTGCGGAAGTTGTATTGGAGGTGCGCGAAGAAGCGGTTTTTGTCGTTGAAAGTGTGGTCCACCCGCGCGATCTCGGAGTGGAAGCGATCGATCCCCGTGTTGGTGGAAATGTAGTTCCCCGCCCCCTGCGCATCTCCTGTTGCGTTGGGCAACGGGTAATACTTCAGAACGTTGAGCGCGATCGGGCTAAGCCGTTCACTGGGAATGATGTTGCCCGGAAACGCGGTCCGCTGAATTCTCCCGCCGGAAGCACCGACCGCGGTGAGCGGATCGTAAATCCGGATGTTTTGGCTGAGCAGAGCGGAAAAATCGCCTCGCCTTTGCTCGACAGTCGGCACCGTCATGATGCTCCCGGCCGGCTGATCGATCATTATGTTCTCATACGCGAAAAAGAAGAAGGTCCGGTTGCGTCCGTTATAGACTTTGGGTAGAAACACCGGGCCGCCGATGGTTCCCCCGAAGCGGTGCAGGCTGAGCGCGGTTGGCGTCTGGCCCGCCCGCTTCAGAAAGAAGTCGTTCGCCACCAGGATAGAGGGACGAGTGAACTCCCATCCGGAGCCGTGGAGCTGGTTGGTGCCGCTCCTGATGCTGACGTTGACGGCGGCGCCGGGGGCATGTCCCTGGCGCGCGTCAAACGACGCGGTTTCTATCTTGAATTCCTGTACAGCTTCCGCGGGCGGAATATAGGCGACCTGCGATCCCTTCTGGACTCCTCGGCTGGTAGCGGTGTTGGGGGCGCCATCGAGCGTAAACTCGCTGCCGCCGGGGGCGCCATCGACGCGTATATTCGACGTCACGCTGTTGTCGAACGGCCTGATTTGAAGCATGTTTGCGCCAGTGAAGACGACACCCGGGGCTAGAGTGGTCAGCATGAACGGATTTCCGTAGGGCAGAGGGAGCTCCGTAATCTGGCGCTGGTCGATGATGGTGCCGCTGGAAGCGGACTCGGTGTTCAGCAGCGGCGAATCGGCCGCTACCTCGACACTCGAGGTCACCCCCGCCAACGGCATCTGGAAGTTGATTTCCAGCTTGTCACCGACCTGAACCTCGATTCCCCGCCGTTCGATGGAGGCAAACCCGGCCAACTCCGCGGTCAGGTCGTAGACGCCTGGAATCAAATAGAAGATCGTGTAGTTCCCGGTCGCGTTGGTAGCGGCCGACGTCGATACGTTGGTCGCCGTATTCGTCGCCGACACTTTGACACCGGACACGATGGCGCCGGAGGCATCCGTGGCCTGCCCGGTAATCGAGCCCCGGGACTCTTGCGCGCACAACGCTCCGGAGTAAAGAGCAAGGAGTGCCAATGCGGAGAAAAACCGAACGAAAACAGGACGTCTTGATCTTGCCATACGGTTCTGCTGTCAGGGCTGATTATGACCGATTCTGCCGAATGCGCAAGTTCTCGAATAGTTCCGAAGATGTTCCGGCGAGTTGGCGAATGTTCGGGATGCGTTGGAGACCCAGCAAAACGCGCTCTATCTGCTTGATTAGGCGGTATAATGATGTTTCAAAGGTGTTCCCGGGGGTTTGGGAAGATGGTTCCCGTGCACCAGAGCCGAGCCACGTCCGAGGAAAAGCGCTGCGCTCTGAACGAAGTATTGAACAGCGCGACGCTGGCCCGTTCGGACCGGCTCAAGAATCTGCTGCGTTTCCTCTGCGAATCCGAGATCGAAGGCCGCTCTTTCGATCTCAACGAATATGTGATTGGCGTCCAGGCGTTGGGGCAACCGGCGGGATACTCCCCGACGGAGAACTCCGCGGTCCGAAGCAGAGTGTACGAACTCCGGCACAAGCTGGAGACATTCTATTCTGCCGAGGCGCCCGAAGCGCCCATTCGGATACATCTCTTGAAGGGCTCGTATGTTCCGAAGTTCGTGCGCTGCGATGCCGCGGTACCCGAATTCACGGGCGTCGCAGCCACGCCCGGACGATGGCTTTGGTTTACCGCCGCTGCGTTCCTGGCCGGTTTGCTTCTCATGTTCCTTGTCCTGCGCGGGCCCGTCGCAGGAGGATTGCCGCACCCGGTGTCCGCCCCGGCGAGAGCAACCGCCGGCACTCCGTGGACACCGGAACTGAAAGCGATCTGGAGCCCGTTCCTCGACCCGAAGGTACCGCTGCTGGTTTCTTTTGAATCGCGTCTGTTTGTCCGGATCGGCTCTGTCAACGTGCGCGACTGGACGGTGGACGAGATGGCCCGCGTCGAATCCTCCCAAAAGCTGATGGCCATCAAGGATCTTTTCCACCAGCCTCAACTCTACGAGAACCGCAACTACGCCGATTTTGGCGCTGTTCAGGCCGCATTTGAAATTGCCAGGCTGCTCGGAACCAGAAATCCCCGGCTATCCCTCAAGCGTTCCTCTGGGGTTGGACCCGACGACACTCGAGACAACGATGTCATCTTCTTAAGCAAGCCGAGCACCGATCCCGTGCTCCGGCAACTGCTGGCGCGGGGTCCGTTTATTGACGAGCGGCTCCGGGTTCGGAATCTCGACCCTAAGCCTGGTGAGTTGAGCGAATATGCCGGCCGGCCCGACCCGAAGGACCCCGACCGGGCGGGCGAAAGATATTTGCTGATCACGCTGATGCCGGGTCTTCACCAGAAAAGACGGTTCTTGAGTTTGGCGTGTTTCAACTCTGAAGATCCCTGGGCACTGGCCGAGTACCTGACCAGTCCCGAACACGCAAAGGAAATGTACGTCAAGATGCGCTTGCCCAGCGGCAAAATGCCCGAGTTCTACCAGGTTGTCGTGAAGGCGGTATTCCGCGCCCAAAGCCCGATTCAGATCGAGTACGTGACCCATCGAGTGCTCACCGCCGGGAGCGGCGAGAAACAGTAAGCGGTATTCTGCAGCTTCGGGAAAGTTTCAACAGGGAGAGCGAATCATAAGTTGCGGCAGAGGGAATGATGCCAGGGACTCTACACCAGCTCCAGGCGAAGTTCCCGGCCGACAACGATGGCGGCCTTCTGGAGCGTGCTTAACGTGATGGCAGCGTTATCAGGATCGAGAAGCCTGTCGAGAGCCGCGCGGCTGGTATGCATGCGCCGGGCCATCTCCGCTTTGGTTAAGCCCTTTTGCTCCATGGCGGCCTCGACTTTGCGAGCGACGACGCTTGATCGCCGTCGCGCTGACTTCTTCGTAGATGCCTTCCTCACGGAGCCAGATGTCGAACGATGAGCCCATGTTTTTCTTCTTCATGAGCGTTCTCCCTCCTTGCGCTTATCGATGTTCGTGCGCGGTCGTACGACTTTTACCTGGCAACTGGCCCAACTTGCGGGATCGCAAACCTATTAGTAAAGAAATTCTTGCCGGCGTTCCGCGAAATGTGTATCAATCTATATTGATGACGCATGATCAGGCTGTCCGCACCCGCGACAAACTCGCCGCCAAAGGTCTCCAGCCTGGCCATGTCCTCCGCGGCTCCCTCTTCGAGCGCACGATTCATCACTCCACCGGCTGCCCCAAGTGCGCCCGTGGCGAAGGCACCCTCTCTGGGTTCTTAACGTCGGCTATCCCGGCGGCAAGACCCGGCAAGTGAGTCTCCGCCCAGATCAGGTTCCTCCAGTCCGCCAAGCTTTGGAGCATTACCGTGAAGTCAAAGATGTCTTGGAGGACATCAGCGAACTCAATCAGTTTTTGTTCCGCCTGGATCGCGAGGAATCCAAACAACAGGAGCGCAAGCCGTGATCGCGGCCCGCCGTCTGCAACGCAAATTTGCCGATGGCTTTCTCACAGAAGTGGTTGAAGATCTCTGGGAGCCTGGATGCGCCATGCCGATCAGGCTTTGGAGGACGACGACTTACTGCTCCTGATCCAGCAGGAATTAGCCAAACGTTGCCAAAAAAGCAAGACGCGCGGCCGCCCGGCCACACCCGCCGAGGTTGTGCTTCGCATGCTGCTGCTCAAGCACATCCGGGACTGGAGCTACGAAGAACTGACACGCGAAGTGCGGGTCAACCTGGTGTACCGCGAGTTCACCCGCATCGGCGGCGAAAAGGTTCCCGACGATAAGACGACGGGAGAACAAGATCGCCTCCGGGCGCAAGCTGCGCGTGGATACAAGCGTAATGGAAACTAACATCCACTATCCAACCGGCAGCGCGTTGCTGGGCGACGGCGTACGCGTGTTGACGCGCATTATGAAGAAAGTTGCCAAGGCGTCCTGGGCAGTGGGAACCAAGTTGCGCGATCGCACTCGGGCGGTGAAGCTAAAAGTTCTCGCCATCGCGCGAGCCAGCCGCAATAAGACCTGGAATCCTCCGCCCAGCAACCCTTCCCTCTTACTACTAAGTTCGAATAGCCCTCGGTATTAGAGCCTGCGAAGTTCCGGGCGAAACTCTCAATGCCTTCGTCGAGGCTCCCGGAATTTTGCGCCGGAAGGTAGCTTAGCCGCAGGCGCTGCAAGTACTCCTGGGTGGTGATCGATTCGGTAAACACGACGGTCTGGCCGCTGCCGTCCCGTCACAGATCGAGGATCACCTTGATGGCTTCTTGGAATGAGCGCCCCTTGGCGTCATTCGTAGGCGATCGCGACGAAATCCTCGACGCGGACCAGCTCGGCCACGAGGGTTGCACGATCAACCGGCGCGGCCAGTTCGTCGGAAGGATTCTCGGAAAGTTCTTCGCGTTCGTCCTCGTCAATCAACGTCTCGGAGCATGTTGGCGGCGCGGGTCTAGGACGCCGACTCACTCCGGCCGGGGATCGTTTGTGTCGATATAAAGAGAATCTGACTTCAGTCGTGGGTTTTAGGGCGTACCGGCTCGCTAACCCGAATCGCAAAAGTTCAGTATCGGGTACTGCACAGGTCGCCATCAATGGCGAAGCTGTCGAGACGGAGTACGCCGGACCAGCTCAGATTGACCTCGCGCTATGCGGGACACCACGCTAGGCCATCGTGAATTTGTGGCTGACGCCTTTAGCGGAGCGCTTAAGGCTTAGGAGTTGGCGCGCGCAATGCATCAGCCGCGCCGGTTCATCTCGCATTATGAGGTGAAGTGGCGCGTCACAAAGGCAATGTTTTTTTCCGTAGCCTCGACGCATTGTTGTGGGCCGGAGTGCGAGGTCTCGAAGACGAACCAGCCCGGGTAGCCGATCGCGGCCAAGCCTTTTATGGCGTCGGCCCAATTGACACGGCCCGGTTGCTCGAGCAGCCGATCTTCATTTTTCAGATGTACCTGGCGAATTCGGTTCCCTAATTTCGCAATACCGGGTACGGCTTGGTTTGTATGGCCGTACCGCTCCACGTTATCCAGGTCGTAATAGACCCGTACCTCGGGACGATCCACCAAGTCGATGAGCTTACTGTCGTCCGCGGGAGCAAGCGAAGTTTCCATTCCGACAATGACACCGGCGTCCCGGGCGGCGCCGGATACCTTTTGGAGGACAGCCACTACCGGTCCATACGATTGCTCCTGATCCATTTTGGGGCAGTTTTGTTCGAAGCATGCTGCGAGGATAGTCGTAGCGTGCAGCGATTCCGCGGCACGGATAGCCTTGAGAAGGTGCTCTTCCGCCGTAGGCTGAAGGATGGAAGCACCGGGCGGCCAAATTCCGGCCAAAGAGGGGATGAGCAACCCGGTCCGTTTCGCCGCTTGCTGATAGCTGAGCAAGGTGTCGCGGTCCCAAAGCATGGTGCCTTTGTAATGGACCTGCAACTCGACGCCGGAGAGGCCGTGGATTTGCCGCGCCAGGTCAAACACGGAGGGGCCCGGCTCGCTGACCATGTTCGCTTGGCGGTGGCCGAACTTTCTAACAGGGCGCTGCCCGACCGCCCCTGGTTGCGTACCCGCGACAGCGGCGGCCGAAAGCCACGCATGCAGAAACTGTCTGCGATGGAGCATTGGCGCTTTACGCGGGAAGATCGGTCCAGTTCATAAAACGGTGCGTGCGCACCGATTTCTCGGCCAGCAGTACCAGCTTAATCGCCTGCTTGCCCTCTTCCGGAGTTACGGGCGGCGGGCTGCCCGTGCGCAGGCTGTGGGCAAACGCCAGGTACTGCTTATACGTCTCCGGATCCTGCGCCGAGCCGACCGCGTGGGCGGTGACTTCCTTGGGGGTGTTATCCGCGGCATCGATGTAACGCGGGGCGCCGCCAGAGCGGGCGCGAATCGCCACTCTGCCGTTTTCCGGCTGCATTACGCCCTCGCTGCCGATGATCACCATGCGACGGCTCTCCGGACCGGCGTTCGGCGCAAACAGGCAGAAATCGAAACTGAGCTTGACGCCATTTTCGTACTCGACAATCACGGCGGCATGATCGATGGTCTCGCGCTGTTTGAAAACGTTATTGCCGCCGCTTGCCACTACGTGGGCCACCTGGCCATTGATGATCCAGTTCAGTGAATCGAGCTCGTGAATGCCGTCTTCCAGGAGCGCGCTTCCCTCCGTGAACGTGAGATACCGCCAGGGGGTCGAGACGCCCGTCTTCGGATCGGTGTACTTCCAGCTTTTCGGGTTCCAATCGCCCCGAAAGAGGTTGGCGCTGACGAATTCGATATGGCCGATCTCGCCGGCGGCGGCCAATTCGTGCATTTTGGCCGTGGTGGGTACCAGGCGCTTTTGAAATCCGATGTAGAGCAGTTTCCCGGATGCGCGTGAGGCCTCGATCATGCGATTGGCGTCTTCGACAGTCGTTGCCATGGGCTTCTCGCACAAAACAGGAAGCCCAAGGTTCAACGCCGCTACCGTCACCTCGGCATGCAGGAAACTCGGAGTGATCACCACAACGGCATCGAGGTCTTTTCGCTCGCTCAGCAGCTTGCGGTAATCGGAATAGGTTTTCGCGCCTGGGGCGAGGCTGGCCCCTCGGTCGAGATTCTGCGGCGTCGGATCGGCGAGCGCCACTACCTGGAACTGCGGCAGGGTCTTGAGTATCGCCAGGTGCGCCCAACTACGGGCCCCCGTTCCGATAATCGCGAGCCGGATCGGCTGCTCATTCTGCGCATAAAGGGCCGAAGCCGATGCCACGCCGGAGGCCAAGAGAAAACTACGCCTGCTGGTTATCGATTCCATTGCGTCCTCACTCAGAACGTAAGCTTGAGAGCCACCTGACCGATTCTAGGCTCACCCATGCCCGTGATCTTGCCAAATCCCGGGTTGTTGACGGTGGTGCCGGGATTATTCGGATTGGGGTGGTTGAGCACGTTGAAGAATTCACCGCGGAACTGCAATTTCGCCCGCTCCGCCAGCGAAAAATTCTTCGACAGGCCTGCATCGAAGCCGATGGAACCGGGTCCTCTGAGGGCATCCTTGCCAAGATTGCCGAAAGTCCCGTCGGCTTTGGCTGGAATCGAAAACGCCGCCGGGTTGAGAAAGGATATGCAGTTCACCGAAGTTCCGCAAACAGTCGAGCGATAGACCGGCTGGCCGGGCACGAGATCCGCCCGGTCGTTACCCAACCCGGTCAGCGATCGGTCGTATCCCGCCAGGATGGTGAGCGGATCGCCGGTCTGGAGAGTCCCGATACCACTCACCTCCCATGACCCCAATGCGGCCCGCAGGAAACCATTGGCATGCGCCAGACTGGGCAGCAACCCTACATACGACACCACCAGCCGGTGTCTATGGTCGAATCCGCTCGGGCCCCTGTCAAGCAGCCGGCCGTTCGGAAAATACCAGGGCATCGCCGACACGGAATCCGAGCCGATATCCGCGTTGCCGCCGCCGTTCGGGTAATCGTCGATACTCTTCGAATATGTGTACGCGACATTAAGGCTAACGCCATAAGACAGGCGTTTTTTTAGCGCCACCTGGAGCGAGTTGTACGAGGAGTTGCCCGACTGGCCGTCCATGAGGATCGATCCGTACCCTTGGAAAATTCGCCGCTGATCGGTTCCCAGAGCGCTTCCCGGAATATATCGTGCTGGGTTGAGCTGTACGGTCTCTTTGCCGTGGCTCGAATGCGCGCCGACGTAGGCGGTCTGAAGCAGCCAGTTCCCCGCGATCTGCCGTTCCAGAGTGAGATTCCAGTTGTAGCTGACGGGAACCTCGAAGTTGGTGGTTGGGTCGTATGTGACCGCCAGCACCGGAGGTGGGAAGAGACTATTCTTAGCCGGAGGATACGTGAATGGGAACGGATAATTCGGGATGCCCAATGTGGGATTGCTGAATGGGCCGGCTGGTGACGTGACGGCGATCTGCGGGCTGAAGGGGGTCAGATCGGCAAACCGGTTGTTGATCACGCCCGGCGTCTGCGTATCGTAGAAGCTGCCGACCCCTCCCCGCAGACTGGTCTTGCCATCATTGCTCAGATCGTAGGCAAATCCCACACGTGGAGCGAAATTCTTCAACGAACTCGTAGTGCCTCTGGACGGCACTCCAGGATCGCCTGGGAAAAGCAATCCGGCGGGCGCGTTAGGGTAGACCTGCGACCGCACGCCGGCAGAGTAGTTGGATATTTTGAACTGCTCGACTCTTCCTTTTATTTCGTTCCAGGGGAAGTACGGTTCATAGCGCACGCCGTAGACTAAGGTAAGTCTCCGGGTCGCGTGCCAACTGTCCGTAATATAAAACGCCGGGAATAGGTTCCGGTTGTTCTTGAACTCCCCCGCGCCCTGATTGAAGGTGCGCAGCTTGCCGATCATAAAGGCGGCCAGCGCGTTGCCAACCTGGTCCGGGGTGAACGAGAAGGAACCCGGCCCTTGGAATAGATCGGCGAGATCGACGCGGCTGCGCTGCAAACTGCCGCCAAAAGCGATGTCGTGACTACCATGGATCCAGGCAACGTCGTCCTGCCAGTTGAAGCTGCTGGCGTTAAACGGCCCGACCGCGCCGCCCGAGACGCCAAAATATCCGCTTACCGAGATGTTCTGAATGAACGGGGTCGCCGGTTGAAAGATGTTCTGGACGCCAAAGGTGGCCATGTTGGGTGAATCGGAGGCTGCGATCTTGGCGACCGGCACCGAGTTGTAGACGAAGCTCACCTGGTTCAGCAGGTTTGGCCGAAAGGTGTGGGTCTCGGAAACCAGGTAGTTGACTGCTGGAATGTCATAACCCAGGGAATAGCCGAGAATGTTCTTGGGGTCGAATTGGGGTACCAGATTCACGTGATCCCGGTAGATTCTGCCAAAAATACGGTCTTTGGTCCCGATTTCGTGATCGATGCGCGTGTTAATCAGGTCGATATTCTGCTTCTGAACGCTCGGATAATAGACGAATCCGCTTCCGGTGGCCCTGGGCAGGAAACTTGCCAGCTTCAGTGACGCCGGATCGAACCGGTTCACCGGAATCTGGTTGCCGGGGAAAGGAGCGCCTGTCACCGGATCCGTAAGCTGCGCCGGAATGGCGGAAAAATTGCCGTTTCGCTCGTCATCGGTGGGAACGTACGCGCTGTTCAGCCCCGACCTTATGTAGCGGGTTCCCTGATAGCCGAAGAAGAAGAAGGTGTGGTCGCGGCCGTTGTAGAAGTGGGGGATGTAAACGGGTCCACCGATGGTACCCCCGAAGTCGTTGCGGTGCAAAGGATCGGCGATCCCGGTAAAAGCGTTGGTGGCGTTGTAATCCTGGTTGCGGTTGAACTCAAAGAGCGCTCCATGCGGTGAGTTCGTCCCGCTTTTCGTGATCACGTTAACTACGCCGCCGGCGTTCCCGCCATAACGGGCGCTGTAGTTGCTTGTCTGGACACTGAATTCCTGGAGCGAATCGGGAAAAGGAAACGGAAGATTGGTGTTGTAATACTGATCCAGAAAGGGAGCGCCGTCCAACATATAGCCGGTCTGAGCCGACCTCGATCCGTTGATGTTCGGCTGTACAGACCCCGGCAGGGCGGCTTGACCCGCGACAACGGTAGGGTTGGCGCCAACGGCGCCGGGCACCAGGTTGATCAACTGAGCTACGGCTCGCCCGTTCAGCGGCAGCTCCTCAATCCGGGTTGTGCCCACAACTTCCATCAGCGTCGGCGTTGCGACGTCCACCTGGACCGCCGAAGCGGAGGCCGATACGGTCACGCTCTCGGAGGTGGAGCCTAATTGTAATTGCACGTCAATCGTCGCAGTCTGGTCGGCGGTCAGTTGAATCTTCTGAACGAACTTACGAAAACCGGGCGCCTCGACTGTCAGTGTGTAGCCCGTCGGCCGCAATAAGGGAACGGTGTAGTGACCAGCGTCGTCGGCTGTGATGGAGCGCTCGAAAGTCGTCCCCATTTCGGTTGCGGTCACTTTGGCATTCGGAACCGCGGCCCCGGCCGGATCCGAAACCGTCCCGGTAATCGCGCCGAGCGCTTGTGCATGAGCAAGGCCGGCACCGGCATAGCCCAGAAGAAGCGCTATGGAGCCAGCGGTAAAGAAGACATGATTAAAGTTCCGTTGCCACGCTGAAGTTTGTTGTCTCTCGAACATGGAGATTTCTCCTAGGCGGCCATCGTGAATACTTGAATGATCGTGGCGAACGAACGGGTGTTGGCCGCACTGACCGGCGAAATTTCCACGATCCACTCACTCAAGCTGATCAATTGGTATCTAGCGTATCACGCGGCATAGACAACTACAATCAGCGGAATTGTCCATGTCGCCGCAAAAGGCCAAGACAAAGTTGATCACGCAGAAAGAGGCCGCGGAAGAATTGAGGATTACTGAACGACCTCCGTGGGAGTCTTGATCGCCAGCAGCTTGGCGGTAAAAAACACGGCGGATGCGAGGATGCCAACGCCTCCGCCAGTCACCTGGTATTCCATGCGCCGGATCTTACCACGATTCTTGGGATAGAATGGAAGGCCAATGAAACGTATATTGCTCGTCGTTTCCTCTCTCGCGGTATTTTCGGTGGTTCTGCGGCCCGATGTGCCTAGATTTTGGACTCCCGAGTTCTCGATGCAGGTGCAAACCATCGGAGCCGTGGTGCCGTCGCCCGATGGCGAATGGGTGGCGTACACCCAATCCAAGCCGATCATCGAAGGCGAGCGTAGCGAAACGGTTTCGCAGGTGTATTTGGCGCGGAGCGACGGCTCGCGGCGATTTCAGTTGACGCGAGGCGAGCACGGCTCGTCTGCCCCGGCGTTCTCAAAGGATGGCCGCTATGTTTATTTCACCTCGGATCGTTCCGGAAAATCGAATGTGTATCGCATCCTCGCAGAAGGCGGGGAGGCCGAAAAGCTGACCGACTTCAAGGGCTCGCTGGGCGAGTACCGCGTCTCGCCGGATGGCAAGTCTGTCGCCTTCGTTGGCCACGAGCCATCGCCCGATGCGGAAAAAGCGGCCAAAGAGAAGCGGGACTTCAAGGTGGTCGACCAGGAGCTCGAAAACTTCGCGCTTTACGTAATCCCGGCGGAGGCCGACGCAAAAAGCAAGCGTCTTCAGAAAAAGGTTTTCGAGGCCAAGTATCACATCGCGAATTTCGATTGGTCGCCCGACAACCGGAGCATCGCCTTCGAGCATTGGCCGGGTCCGCTGGCCGACAATTGGACGCGCGCCGACATTGCCGAGGTGGATGTCACGACTGGCGCCTTGAAGGAGTTGGCGTCGACGAAAGCAGCCGAAGCCGGGCCACACTACTCGCCGGATGGCAGATATCTGGCGTTTGAGAAATCCACCGAGCCGGCCCGCTGGCCGGGCGAGATGCACATCGCCCTAATGTCCCGCTCGAATGGCACGGTACGATTGCTGCACGAAACCTTTGACGATAAACCCACGGTGCTCGGATGGTCGGGCGATTCGCGGAATATTCTTTTCACGGAGGCTAAGAAGACACGCCGGGCCGTCTACACCATGCCGGTGGACGGGCCGCCCAAAGCTTTGTACGAACCCGCTAAGGGTGTTCTCACGTCTGCCGCGCTCGATTTGACGGGAACGCATCTCGGGTTCTCGTATGAGACTCCGTCCGAAGCACCAGAAGCCTACGTCATGGCAATGAAGGGAGGCGCTCCTCGGCGCATCAGCCGGGCCAATGACGATCTGCCGAAACTCCCGCTCGGCGACACTCAGGTGATTCACTGGAAAGGCGCCGACGGGCTCGACATCGAAGGCCTGCTCACTTATCCCGCAGGCTATGAAGCGGGCAAGAAGTACCCGTTGATTCTCAATATCCACGGCGGCCCCACGGGCGTGTTCGCCGAAAACTACATTGGCCGTTTTTCGATCTATCCGCTCGCCACGTTCGCTTCTCGCGGCTACGCTATCCTGCGGCCCAATCCGCGTGGCTCGGGCGGCTACGGCAAGAAGTTTCGCTTCGGCAATCTGAGCGATTGGGGCGGCAAAGACTATGAAGACGACATGGCAGGCGTGGATCATGTGATCGCGATGGGAGTCGCCGATCCCGATCACCTGGCCGTCATGGGCTGGAGCTATGGCGGTTTCATGACCAGTTGGATCGTCACTCATACCAACCGGTTCAAGGCCGCTTGCGTGGGCGCGGGCGTCACCAATCTCTGGAGTTTCACGGGTACGGCCGACATTCCCGGTTTTCTGCCCGACTACTTCGGGGGCGAGCCTTGGGACCAGTTCAAAGCTTTCACCGAGCACTCGCCCATGTCATTTGTGAAAAACGTGAAGACGCCGACCCTGGTGCTGCACGGCGAATCGGACGTTCGGGTTCCCACCAGCCAAGGGTATGAACTGTATCACGCGCTGAAGCGGATGGGCGTGACCACCAAAATGGTGGTGTATCCGCGCACGCCGCATGGGCCGCGCGAGCCGAAATTTATTCTCGACATCGCGCAGCGTAATCTGGATTGGACGGATCGATATGCACGTTAACCTATTCGCGATCTCAAAGCAACACAGGCTCGAAAGCCTGTGCCACCTGGATTGGACGGATCGATATGCACGTTAACATCACTCACAAGACAAAGCGCCTGACTTTCTTATTTGTAGTAGCCGGAGCAATTTCGGTCGCCGAAGGCCCGTCACAGTGGACTCCGGAATTGTCGATGCAAGTCAAGAACGTCGGCGATGTTCTGCCGTCGCCGGATGGCAAGCTGGCAGTGTGGACCGAGACGGCTGCGATCCTCGAGCCCGAGAAGAGCGAATCGAACACTCAACTGTTTCTGGCCCGGGCCGACGGCTCGCACCGGCTTCAACTCACGCGCGGAGAAAAGAGCGCGAATGCTCCCGATTTTTCACCGGACGGCCGCTGGGTGTTCTTCGCGACGGATCGCTCCGGCAAGCGCAACGTCTACCGCATTCCGATCGACGGCGGCGAAGCGGAGATGTTGACCGACTGGAAGGGCGCACTGGGCGCCTACCATCTGTCGCCCAATGGCAAGTGGATCGCATTCACGGCAACCGCGGACCGGCCCGAAGTGGAGATCGCGAAAAAGCAGAAGCTCGACTTCCGGGTGATCGACGAACAGCCCTTGAACCAGTCGCTCTACGTCGCACCGGTTGGCGCGGATTCGGAGAACAAGCGGCCAGTCCGCAGGCTGGTCAACGGACCCTACACGGTTGGACCGTTCACCTGGTCGCCGGACTCACGCGTGATCGCGTTTGAGACCCGGCCGGCTCCCGACGCCGATGTGGCGCGGAAAGCGGACATCTCGGAGGTAGAGGTGGAAAGCGGCACGGTGCGCGGCATCGCCGTCACGAACGCTACGGAGACTGAACCGAAGTACTCACCCGATGGCCGTTATCTAGCCTTCGTACGAAGCGCCGATCCGCCGGTTCGGCTGTCGGCGAGCCGCATCGTGCTGCGCTCGCGTGGAGACGGCAAGGAGCGTGAGATGCCAACTACGCCGGATGAAACTCCGAACCTCATCGGGTGGGCTCCGGACAGCCGCGGCATGTACTTTACAGAATGGAAAGGCACTCGCGTCGTTCTCTATACGATGCCAGTGGATGGCCCTCCCACCCCGGCGTTTGTTCCGAAGGGAACGTTCAGCCCGGGCATTCGCTTGAACGCGAGCGGGACACATGCGGGCGTGGCGCTGCAAAGCTCGGGGGAGCCCGTCGAGGCGTACGTGCTCAACCTGTCTTCCAAGACTCCAGTCCAGGTGAGCGCGGCCAATACGAGCTTGCCGAAACCGCCGCTGGGCGAAACGCGGGCGATCCATTGGAAATCTACCGACGGTCAGGATGTCGAGGGCCTGCTCACTCTACCGGCGGCGTATGAGCAGGGCAAGCGTTACCCGATGATTCTGAACATCCACGGAGGACCGTCGGGCGCGTTTGGCGAAACTTTCATCGGAGCATCCGGACTGTACCCAATCGCGTCATTCGCATCTCGAGGCTATGCCGTGTTGCGCGTGAATCCGCGCGGCTCGGTCGGTTATGGCGGCAAGTTCCGCGCAGCCAACGTGAACGACTGGGGTGGAGGCGATTACCACGATCTGATGTCCGGCGTCGATCGAGTGATCGAGATGGGCGTTGCCGACCCGAACCGGCTCGCGGTGATGGGCTGGAGCTACGGCGGCTACATGACGAATTGGGTGATCGGCCAGACCACGCGCTTTAAAGCGGCTGCGACCGGAGCGGGGCTGAGCAATCTCATCAGCATGTGGGGCACCAACGACATTCCGTCGACGCTGGACGACTACTTTTCGGGACCAGCCTACGAACAGACGGAGCGCTACGTGAAGTTGTCGCCGCTCTACTATGTCAAGAACGTCACCACGCCCACGCTGATCCTGCACGGCGAGATCGATCCACGCGTGCCGACGGGCCAGGGCTACGAGCTATACCACGCGCTCAAGCGCCGCGGTGTTGAAACCACAATGGTGGT
Organism: Bryobacteraceae bacterium; assembly: GCA_051000095.1. Classification (GTDB taxonomy): domain Bacteria; phylum Acidobacteriota; class Terriglobia; order Bryobacterales; family Bryobacteraceae; genus JBBSHP01. The sequence goes on from JBPCOQ010000069.1 coordinate 31,908, forward strand.
GTACCCGCGCACGCAGCACGGGCCGCAGGAACCGAAGTTCATCCTGGACATTATGCAACGGCATATCGACTGGGTCGAGAAACATTTGTAGTCCGCCTGTCCTATTCGGCCCTGTGCGGTTCAATGATTGGCCATCTGTTTCTTAAGCCGGCCCAGCCGAGATAAGCACTGAAACTGGAGTCTTTCGATCGTGCAAAAGCGCGCACCGCCTGGATCGGCAACGTGGGAAAACTGGCGTGGGTCTGCTCTGGCGTTCGGCCGTAATCTTCGTCGATCAGGATCACTTCAGGAGGGATACGTGTACCCTTCACTATGGGCTTGCCGCCTGCTTTATCGGGGTCGGTTTCGACCGAGATCGCAACCAGTCCAATCCGTCATTGTCCTCCTTCAGCATAGCGCCTTCAGCCGTCTTCTTAGTGCTCCTGGCCACGACGCCGACGGCGTAGAAACCACAATGGTGGTGTACCCGCGCACCCAGCACGGGCCGCAGGAACCAAAGTTCATCCTCGACATCATGCAACGGCAGATCGACTGGGTGGAAAAGAGCATTTGTAGTCCGCGCGTTCTATTCGGCCCTTAAAGCCACAGCCGGATCGACCCGCGCCGCGCGGCGCGCCGGAACATAGCAGGCCAGCAGCGCCGCACCGAGCAGCAGCACCACAACGCCCGCGAGAATGCGCGGATCGTAGGGGCTGACCCCATACAACAGCGTCGCAATAGATGCACGGTCGCGATGGATCCCACCGATCCAATCGCAAGTCCGAGTATCGTTGAGCGCGCGCCTTGTCCCAGCACCCAGCCAAGCACCTGTCCCGGCCCCGCGCCCAGCGCCATCCGCACGCCGATCTCCTGGGTGCGCTGCCCGACCAGGTACGCCATTACGCTGTACAATCCGCCTACCGAAAACAGCAGAGCAATACCGGCCAGCACCTCAAAAATGGACGATTGCAGGCGCGGCGCCGCCAGATTTTCCGATAACACCCGATCCAAAGCGCGGATGTCGCTGACGGGCAAATCCGGATCGATGGCGGCAATACCACGTTTCACGGGGCGGGCCAGATTCATAGGATCGCCGCTTGTGCGGATCAGCACGCTCACGCCTAGAACGGGATGTGACCATTGCTGCAACGGGACATACAGTTCGGGATCGGGCTCCTTCGCAGGGCCGAGATTCCTGATTCCGCCAGAGATGCCCACGATCGTACGCCACATGGTTTCGTAACCCAGCGCGATCCGTTTACCGAACGGGTCTTACCCCGCGAAATAACGGGCCTCAGTTGCGCGGCTGATGATCGCGACGGGCGTGCTGTTTGCGGTATCGGCCTTTGTAAGGCGCGGCCGCGCTCGATGGGTTGATCCGGCGATGGTGCACTTTCGGCCACTCCTCAGCGCTACGCGGTAGAGGCTGGCCTTCGATAGGAAAGCCGACTCGTCCCCACTCCACAGTCCCCGGAACGTACGTACTGAGCGCCGCAACCTCTACCCCTGGCACCGCGGATACACTCTCAACCAAGCGATCGCAGAAGGCGACCTGGCGAACGAGCGTTGGTAAAGATTCACGCCGAGAGCGATGTTCATGCTGAGCCGCCGGTCAGCTTGAAAGCCCGGATTCACGCGCGTCAGGCCAAGCAAGCTCACGACGAAGAGCAGCGCACCGGTCAAGAGCACGCAGGCTACTGCGACTTCGATCGCAGCCAACGCTTTGCGAGCTCGAATGGAACGCGCGTCACCCGGACCCGAGCGCGTGGTTTGGTGCAACATGGAATCCGCGGCGCCACGGAACAGCGTCCATGCCGGAAATAATCCGAACAGTAGACCGGTCAGAAGCGCCAGGCCAGTCGCAAACAAGAGAACGCGGTAATCGATGGTGAGCGCATCAACGGGCGGTAGCAGAACGACGCCGCTGCTTTGCGGCAGCAGTGAGCGGATAATCGGCAGACTCATCTGGGCAAGAATCACGCCCGCGATAGCCCCCGCCGCGGATAGGAGCAGGCTCTCGGCCAGCAGCAGGCGAACGATGTCCCCGCGCGATGCGCCCAGCGCCAGCCGGATGCGGATCTCGCGCATGCGCCCCCTAGCTCGCGCGAGCAGGAGATTTGCCAGGTTCGCACACGCGATCAGCAGCAACAATAGAACACCGGCGGAGAGCGTCGTGAAGGCCGGGCGAAGGGCGCTTCGAATCTGCTTTTCGAGCGGCAGGACATTGGCGCTGTGCCCGGTATTGGTAGCAGGGTAATTGATTAGCGGCTTCCAAAAGGAATTCGGATGAATGCCTTTCGAGCGAAAAGCCAGCTCGTCAATGACTTGGCAGCGCAACCGCCTCTTGAAGTGCGCGAACAGATCAACCCAACAGTTGGTTTCAAAGCGAAAGCCGAGGGGAAATCCACAACCTATAGTAGACTTCGGCAACCAACCCGCTACAGCTTCCGCTAATCAACATTTCTCCGGGCCCGAAAACGAGAGGTTCCCGTGGATGTTACGCAATGATCTCCGGCCCGTCGGGTTGCTCATGTCGGGACGCTCCGGAGCCGATCCCCGCCGACGACCATCCTCCGGCCGCTAATCAATTACGTAGCAGGATATTGTTGCGAAAGCTGCGCGCTGATGCGGCCCATCTCATCGCGCGCCTGTTCGAGCGAAACACCCGGCTTCAGCCGCCCGATAGCCAGCAAATCATGGGAAGCACGATCAGCACGGCGCCGCGGCGGAAAAGTCAAAGGCAGGAAGACATCGGCGGGCAATCCGAAAAAGATCTGGAACCTGGGCGGCAGCACTCCCACAATCTGAAATGCCCTCCCATCGAGCTGCAGCGAACGGCCGAGCGCGCCTCGATCCAAGCCCAGCCGCCGTTGCCAAAACGCATGGGTCACCATGACCACGTTCACCGCGCCATCCACCTCTTGCGCTGTGAATCCGCGGCCCAACTCCGGCGCGACGCCATACGTTTCAAGGAGGTTGGCGGTGGTCATGATCGCCGTAAGCCGAGTTGGCTCGCCGGTTCCCGTGAGGTTGAATTGGCTCAGGTCATTCGCATTCAGCGACGAGCAGCTATGGAGCAGGTGCTCTCCGAAATGGAAAGAAGATACGGCACCTGGCGCGTGCCCTGGGGCGATATCAACCGCCTGCAGCGCAACCAGAGCGGCGGCGACGAGCCGTTCAGCGATGAACGACCGAGTTTGCCGATTGCCGGCGCCCCGGGCGATGCCGGCATTATCTTCGACTTTTATGCGCGGCCGCAGCCCGGACAGAAGCGCCGCTACGGAACCGCCGGTCACTCCTTTGTGAGCGTGATCGATTTCGGGCCGCAGGTGCAGGCGCGATCCATCCTCGTATTCGGAGAGAATTTCGACCTGAAATCACCCCACTATTTCGACCAGAGCGAACTCTACGCCAGGCAGCAGTTTAAGCTGGCCTGGTTCACCCTGGCCGATATCAAGGCTCATACCGAGCGGACGTATTATCCTGGAGGATAGCGAGTTGTCCGAGGCCGCCGGAGCGGCGCTCCATGAGCACGATTGCAATTTATCCCGGCTCTTTCGACCCGATCACCAAGGGTCACCTTGACCTGATCGAGCGAGGATCGAGGCTGGTCGACAAACTAATTGTCTCGATCCTGCGTAACGAGGAAAAGCGGGTGCTGTTCACCATCGAAGAGCGAATCGAGATGCTTGAAGAGGTAGTTGCCCAATTTCCCAATGTAGAGGTCGCGTCGTTCAACGGCCTGCTGGTCGACTACGCAGCCGAAACCGGGGCGCGGCTGATTATCCGTGGAATCCGGGCGATTTCCGACTACGAATACGAGCTGCAGATGGCCCTGATGAACCGCCGCTTGCGTCCAGAGATCGAAACGGTGTTCCTGATGTCGGGCGAGGCGTACTCCTTCATCAGCTCGCGCCTGGTTAAAGAGGTGATCGGGCTGGGCGGCAACATCGCGGGTCTGGTCCCAGCCACCGTCGAGAGCAGGCTCAAGAAACGACTGCTGCGCTAAAATGTAAGGCACCCATGCAAGCCACTCTGGAATTGTCAGAGCGCATTGCGCTCATCAGCGAGTCGTCCACCATGAAGGTGGCCGCCGATGCAGATCGTCTTCGCCGCGAAGGGATCGATGTGGTCGATTTCGGCGCGGGCGAGCCTGATTTTCCAACCCCGGACAACATTAAGAAAGCGGCTGTCAATGCGATCGGCGCTAACTTCACAAAGTACACAGGCACCGGAGGTACGCCCGAGCTGAAGAGCGCCGTCTGCCAGCGCCATCGGGAAGATTACGGGACGAATTACTCGCCCGCCGAGTGCATGGTGACGGTGGGCGGCAAGCATGCGATCTTCAACCTGATGCAGGCGTTGGTGAATCCAGGAGACGACGTCCTGATTCCGGTGCCGTACTGGGTCACTTACAAAGATGTCGTGAGTTACGCGGGTGGCAATTGCGTCTTCATCGATACAGATGAGAGGAGCGGCTTCACGCTTACCGCGAAATCGATTGCGCCGCATATCACTTCGAGAACCAGGCTGCTGATCATCAACTCTCCGTGCAACCCGAGTGGCGCAGTGCTCCCGCAAGAGGAGTTTGCGCGCATCTATCAGCTTGCGGCGAAGCATGGGATCCGGTTGCTCACCGATGAATGCTATTGCCGGTTCCTGTATGAGGGCGAGCCATTCTCGATTGCATCGATGCCGGACGCCAAGGACCACGTGGCGGTGGCCGGATCGTTGTCGAAGACCTACGCGATGACTGGCTGGCGGATCGGTTTTGCGCTGGCTCCCACGCCGCTCATCGACGCCATGATGAAGTTGCAAAGCCACACGACCTCCAACCCCACATCGATTTCGCAGAAGGCCGCGATTGAAGCGCTGACAGGCTCGCAGGATTCCATTCCGGCGATGCTGGCCGAGTATCGCACCCGCCGGGACTACGTGGTCTCAAGATTACGAAACATTCGCGGCGTCACCATCGCCGAACCGAAGGGGGCGTTCTACGCTTACCCGAACATCTCGGCCGCCTTCGGCAACGGCATCTCTTCCGCCATGCAATTCTCCGAGCGGCTCCTCTCGCAAGCGCATGTCGCGGTGGTGCCGGGCGAAGCGTTCGGTACACATGAGCACGTGCGGATCTCGTACGCAACATCCATGCAGGAGCTGGAACGAGGGCTCGACCGCATTGAGCGATTCATCGGAGAGCAGCGGTAGGGGTACTTCTCTTACAACGCCGGCTTCTGGTGTAACCTATACTCCATGTTGCGCTACGCTCTGGGATTTTCGATCATCCTTGCCGGCTTGATGTCCGCGCAGACCTTCAATGGCAGGATCACGGGTACGGTTACCGACGCGGCGGGCGGACTGGTACCCGGCGCAACGGTTACTGCCAAGCAGGTTGAGACCAACGTCGAGAAGAAAACAACGACGCCCGATTCCGGCAGCTTCGATATTCCGCTGCTGCTTCCGGGGACGTATGAAGTACGCGTGGAGGCGCCTGGTTTGCAGACGCAGGTGCGCCGCGATGTAACGATCGAGGTGAACCAGACCGTGACGCTCGATTTCCATCTCCAGGTGAGCAATGTCACGCAGGTAGTGGATGTGACGGCGGACGTGCCGCTGCTGCAGACCGAATCGAGCAGCCTTGGCACTACGCTCGAGACGCGCGTCGTGGAGGATTTCCCGCTGCCCGAGCGAGACATCATGGGTCTGTTGCGCGCCATACCGGGCGTGATCACCCAGAGCGGCGTGGGTGGGGCACGCGGCAGCCGGAACGTGTTCGACTCCGCATTTTCCATCGCGGGCGGGCGCAACTCCTCAAACGAGGTGCTGCTCGATGGCGCCCCCAACACAATTGGAGACTTCAACGGTGTAGTGATCGTGCCGCCCGAAGACGCGGTGCTCGAGTTCCGCGTGGAGCTATCGAGTTACTCGGCCGAATTCGGACGCAGCGGTGGCGGCGTTGTCAACATCGTGACCAAAGCCGGAACCAATCAGTATCACGGGACCACTTACTACTACCACCAGAACGATGCGTTCAACGCGAATAGCTTCACCAACAACCGGATGGGTCTTCCCAGAGGCATCGTGCGACGGAATCTCTATGGCTACACTTTTGGCGGACCCGTGTGGATTCCGAAGCTGTACAAGGGGAAGGACAAGACCTTCTTCTTCTCGAGCTTTGAAGGCCGCCGCGAAAGCAACCCTCAGAACCTGCTCGCCAGCGTCCCTACCGATCTGGAGCGCATGGGTGATTTCTCGAGGACTGTGGCGATTGTCAGTGGAGTCCCCACACTGGTAAAGATCTACGATCCCTCCACCAGCACCGTCGTTAACGGTGTCCGCAGCCGAACGCAGTTTCCAGGCAACGTCATTCCCAAAGACCGTTTCAACCCCATCGCAGCCAAGGTGGTTCAGCAATATCCCGAACCGAACTTGCCAGGCAACGCCATCACCGGACGTTTGAACTACAACTATTCCGCGGCGAAGACCTACTCGCGGGATTTGTTCACTAACCGCGTCGACCAATACTTCGGCGACAAGCACCGGCTATTTGGACGGTTTACTTCCGAAGACAATCTGGACAAGAGCCCGGCTGCGGTGGTGCAGTTTATCAGTCCGCTGACGCTGAATGACACTTTCAAGAACATTGGGATTGACGATACTTACCAAATCACGACTCGCCTGAGCAATGTCTTCCGTTACACGTACGCGCGCTTCCATGCCAAGCAGTTTCCTATCGGGGCACTCAATTTCGATCCCACTTCACTCGGGCTGCCATCCTATATTGCTTCCAATGCAAACGTGCTCATCTACCCAAACTTCAACATCAGTGGGCCCTTTCCGAATATCGGCGGTAACGCCTACAACAACCAGCCGCGGGACACCGAGGGAGTTCAGGAACAGATGCTCTATGTGCGCGGCAAGCACACGCTTCACTTCGGCGGCGAGTATCGTCTGTACCGGTTCTTCCCGTTCCAGGTATTCAGTCCAACCGGCACGTATAGCTTCGACCCGTCCTTCACGCAGTCGGATCAACTCGCCGGCTCCACTCCGGCGCAAGGCTTTGGGCTCGCGAGCTTTCTGCTCGGCACGGGCCAATTCAGTTACGAGCATGCCGAGCCTCTGACCACCTTCCATCATTACTTCGGCGGTTACCTGCAGGATTACTGGAAAGTCACGCCTAAGCTCACTCTCAACCTCGGCGTGCGCTGGGAAGCCGAGACCGGAACCGGCGAATCGCACGATCGCTTGAGCTACTTCGATCCGAACGCTGCAAACCCGATTCCAAATGGACCCAAAGGTGCGCTTAAGTTTCTCGGCAATGGAAACCCGGACACCATTCGCGCCACGAATTGGAAGGATTTCGGACCACGTGTTGGTTTTGCGTACCGGCCTTTTGATAAATGGGTGGTGCGCGGCGGCTACGGAATTTTTTATCTCCCGATCGGCCTCGAGCCGGGTCTGGTGACCACTCCCTTTGGGTACACCGTGAACGCCGATGTCACGAATCCGGACTACACGCCCAAGACCACTTTGAGCAACCCGTTCCCGGGCGGCATTCCGAAACCTGCGTCGGCGACGCCGGTCAACGATGGAACATATCGTCTTGGGACCAATGCGAATATCGTGCTGCGCGATCAGCCTGCTGAATACGTGCAGGAATGGAACTTCGCGATCGAGCGGCAACTCGCGCGCACTAGCGTCATCAGCGCATCGTATTATGGCAGCCGGGGCGTGCACCTGCCGATCCCGAGCATTGAGTTGAACCAGATCGATCCCAAGAACCTGACAAACGGCAGCTCGTATCTTACTCAGCTTGTGCCAAATCCGTACGCGAGTTATTTCACGTCGGGGCTGCTGGCGCAACCAATGATCCCGCGGGAGCAGTTGCTAAAGCCATTCCCGCAGTTTGCCGCTAATACTACCGCGAACGCGTATGGAGGCAGCCTGGTCTATTCGCGTCCGCCTATCGGCGACAGCATCTATCATGCGGTCACGATCCAGTTTGAGCGCCGGTTTAGCAAAGGGCTTAGCGTAAACGCGCACTATACCTTCTCGAAGCTGATCGATACCGGTGGAACCGGAAACGGCGCCGCCTTTACCGATCCATCGGGCGTTCGCGATACCTACAACGTGCGCCTGGAGCGCTCGGTCAGTTCGTTTGATGTGCCGCAGCGGCTGATTGTGACTTACCTCGCCGAGCTGCCCTTTGGAAGCGGCAAGCCGTTCCTGCACGAAGGCAAGTGGCTGAATCGTTTCGTGGGTGGCTGGAGCGTACTCGGCTTCCACACATTGCAAAGCGGACTGCCGATCGCAGTGGGCGGACCGGATATATCGCGCATCGCGGGAGCAAGCCCTAGTCGCGTCAGCGTAGTTCCGGGCGTGCAGGCAGCCCTGCCGTATGACGTGTCAATCGCCAATGCGCGCGCCTACGATCCAGTTTGCAATTGTACAAAACCATGGTTTAATCCAGCGGCTTTCACGACAACACCCGAGTTTGTGATCCCCAATGGGCCTCGTTTTCTGCCGAATATTCGAGCCCAGTTTCTCCGTAACTGGGACCTTTCGGCCAAGAAGCGAATTGCAATCACCGAGCACGTGAACTTTGCGCTCGAGGTGCAGGCCTATAACGTTCTGAACCAGGTAACCTTCGCGGGCCCGAGCATCACGACAGTGAACTCGGCCAACTTTGGTTCGGCCGGCGGAATCTCGACAGCCCAGGGTCCGCGAGCGCTGGAGGTGGGCGGACGGATCACGTTTTGACCGGATACGGGGACAAGCTGAAGCATGTCCTACAGTTTGGATGTGACAATGAAACGTGAGCGACTATGAAAAAGAGGAATTCTGGAAGGCGCTTGGGCGGCTGTACGATTCCATCTTAGAGCTGCGAAAAACAACGGAGGAGTTTGGCAAAGAGTTTGGCAAACGAACCGAGGCTCTGCTCAAAGTAGCCGAATTACATCAGCAGGAATTGGAAAGTCACGAAAAACGGATCGAGTGGCTGGCGGAACAAGAGCGCAGACGCGAAAAGGGCGGCCTGCAATGATCGAATTTAGATAAAAAGATTCAGTACATGAAACAACAGCCACCCCATTAACGCCGCGGCGGGGATGGTCAGTATCCAGGCCCAGACAATCTCGGTCGCAACACCCCATCGAACCGCTTTGAGACGTTGAATCGAGCCGACGCCCACGATTGCGCCCGCAGTCACGTGCGTCGTCGAGACGGGCGGCGCCGGGTGCATGAAATGCGCCGTAAACAGAATGCACAGAGCAGCGGCCGTTTCTGCGCAGAAACCCGACCGCGGCTTGAGCTTGGTCAGCCGCCCACCCATGGTGTGGACAATTCTCCAGCCTCCGCTGAGCGTGCCGAGCGAGATGGCGGTATAGGAGCAGAGAATCACCCAGATCGGGACGTTGAACTTGTCCAGGTACTTGGCGCTTACCAGAACGGCAGTGATGATGCCCATGGTCTTCTGAGCATCGCTGGTTCCATGGGACAGGCTGAGCATGGCGGACGAGACCAACTGAAGCGGCCGGAAATACTTGTCCATCTTACGCGGGCTCACGGATTGGAAGCACCAGTAAATGACGATCATCAGGACAATAGACAGCACCATCCCGATCAGCGGCGCGAGAAAAATGAAGAGAATCGTCAAGGTCCAGCCGCTTGGGATGATCGCGTCGAAACTGTTAGGGAAGCCTTTCAGATAAGCCACATGCGCCATCGCCGCGCCGCCGTAGCCGCCGAGCAGAGCATGTGAGGAACTGGACGGCAGGCCGCTCCACCAGGTGAGCAGGTCCCACGCGATCGCTCCGAGTAATCCCGCGAGAATCACGGTCGGCGTGACGTAATCCAGGTGAACCATTCCCGAGCCAACCGTCCTCGCAACCGCCGTCCCAAATAGAAAGGCGGCGCTGAAGTTGAAAAATGCAGCCCAAGCAACGGCCTTGCCCGGCGAAAGCACGCGAGTGGCAACCACCGTTGCTATCGAGTTGGCGGCGTCATGAAAACCGTTGATGAAATCAAAAGCAAGCGCAATCAGGATGATCGTAGCCACTAAGGCAAACGAGGAGTTCATCGGTTAAGCGTTCTTGACTGTCACGTTCTGGAGGGCAGTGGCGACATCTTCGCAATTATCGATCGTATGCTCCAGGAAGTCGTAGATTTCCTTGAGCTTGAGCAGCGTGATGGGATCCTTTTCATTTCTGAACAGATCGCTCACCGCGTCGCGCCCGAGTTGATCGCCCACCTCCTCCAGCCTATTGATCTCAATACAGTGCTCGGCCAAGGGCTTGTTGGCGGTCAAAGCTTCAAAGGCCTGCTGCATGGCGCTGGTGCAGGATTGCACGATCCTGCACAATTCGATCACGGTGGGAGGAATTGGATTCACGCGATACGAGACCATCCGGTGCGCCGTGTCTTCGATTCCATCGAGAACATTGTCCAAATAGGAAGAGAGCGAGTGAATGTCTTCGGGATCGATCGGGGTGATAAAGGTCTGGTTGAGGCGCACGTAGACTTCGTGGATGATTTCGTCGCCTTCCTGCTCGAGAAGCCGTATCTTGGCCGCGGCCGTCACTAAGGACGCGTTGCCGGCGCAAGCGCCCTCCAACAAAATCCTGGACGCATCCATGGACACCTTGGCGTGCTTCTCGAACATCTTATAGAACTTCTCATCGCGGGGAAGTAGCTTCATACCAGGGTTTGATTTAAACGCGCGCGCCAGTATTTGATCTAAACGCGCGAATGTCGCGTGCACCAGTCTCGCATGCCGCGCAGCTTAGGTCAATTTTAGCCCTGCCTGCGCTTTACGCTTAGGTTTAGCATGGCTTTTGCTACAATTCGATGAACGCTTCGTTTCGATCCGTTGACAGCCCGTGGGCTAGCCGTGTTTGGTATCACGCCCGCGAAAAAATAATCAACGGAAGATGCCGGCTTTGTCCCATTTCGCAATGGTATCCTGCACAAGGCCCGTCATTTTTTCCACCACAGCCTTAAAATATTGATCGGCCTTGGCCTGATCGAATCGGACGTAGCCTTGACCGGTCTGATAGAGAATAATGGACGACGGGAACGGATAAGCGGACCAGGTACCCGCGGGCGGCCGCGGCGTGGCCAGGGCATCGGAGTAGCGGTCCTGGTGAACCAGCTTCGGGTCGATGGCCTGGATGAAAGCATTTTCGTTCCAGCCGGCGTGACCTCCGTCTTCACCGAACACTTTCAGCGTCACGTCCGAGCAGATGGCCCACCAGTTTGTTACCAGGGTCCGAATCCTGTGCCCGCGCCCGGTCTTCTCGGCGAGGTCATTGAGGATCGCGCTTTGCGGACCCCCGTGTCCATTGATGATGATGATATTCTTGAAACCCTGTCGCGCCAAGCCGTCCAGCACGTCTGCCATGAAAGCGCGGTAAGCGGGCTCGCTGATCGAGAAGGCGCCGGCGTAGGCATCCAGGCTGCCGGTTACGCCATAGTTCACCACGGGAGCAACGATCGCGTTTAGCCGCTGCGCCATGGCGCGGGCCAACGCAACGGGAGCCGTGTTGTCGGCACCGTTATTGGCGACGCCGTGTGGCTCCATGGTGCCGGTGGGCAGCAGCACGGTGTCGATTTTCTGGGGGACGAACTCGCGGAACTCCATCCAGTTCAGGTCGTTCATTTCGCGAGTAGATTGGGCGGCGAGGGGCAGGGCTAGGAGTAGAAATAACGAGTAACGCATCGTTGGATGTTCGATTATAGCTCGGTGATCGGGTCTCAGGACCACACACTCTCGAAAACCCTCCTGTGGTGTGAGGTAGAGTGGAGCAGGCCGTTGGCCTGCCGAGCAGGCGAAACCGCCTACTCCACTCACTGCTTTTCATCGCCTTTGGTGGCGATCCCGCGCCCATAAAAACAGGCTAGAAAGCCTGTGCTATGCGCTTGTCAGGAGCTTTGTTGCGAAGAGGATTTGGCCGGTGTGCTGTGAGAAATGTTCGATCACGTGATAGACGGCTTCGAGTACGGTGACATCGTACTTCTGCACGTTGATCCTCTCTTGCAGGCGGTCGGCCGTCAGCCCCCGGATCGTGGCTGCTGCCGCTTCCACCGTCGAAGCAAGGCGCTGGCCTAGCTCCGTGGGTGCGACCTCGCCGCGCGCAGTAAACTCCCGGTCCCGCACGCGATGGTCCGGATTTCCGGCGACGCCGCTTCCGATCCATTGGTTCACATTGCCGCAAAGGTGCAGAACGAGATTGCCGACCGCATTCTCGTTCTCCGAGTTGCGCTTCCAGATCTGCTCATTGGACAGCTTCTTCAAGCAATCCTGGATTTGCGAGCTGAGCTGAGTGAGCTTATCGGCGGAATACGTAACGAAAACATCGGCGATCATAGGACCTCTTCGGACCAGTTCTCGAGCGCCGCCTTTACCTTGCCTGTGAACTGATCGGCTAGCGCTCCATCGATCAGACGATGATCGAACGTCAGCGCCAGGAAGCACTGCGAGCGAATCCCGATTGCGTCGTCGATGACCACCGGCACTTTCTCCACCGTTCCAACACCGAGAATCGCGACTTGCGGCTGGTTGATCACCGGAGTCGCAAACACGCTGCCGAAGCTTCCGAAGTTCGTGATGGAAAACGTTCCGCCTTGCACTTCATCCGGCTTCAACTGCCGCGACCGGGCGCGAGTGGACAGGTCCACGATCGAGCGCTGCAGGCCGATCACATTCTTCTCGTCGGCATTCCGGATTACAGGTACGATCAACCCGTTCTCCAGGGCCACCGCGATCCCGACGTTGATGTCGTTGTGATACAGAATGTTGGTGCCCTCGATGGAGGCGTTCAGAATCGGATAACTGCGAATCGCCTCGACAGCCGCCCGGGTGACGAAGGGCAGAAACGTCAGCGAGAAGCCGTGCCGCTGCTGGAATTCGGCTTTGTGACGGTCGCGCATCTTCGCGACCTTGGTCATATCCACGCGATGAACGGTGGTGACGTGAGCCGAGGTGCGCTTGCTGAGAACCATGTGCTCGGCGATCTTCTGCCGCATGCTGCTCATGGGCTCGACGCGGGTGCGGGCCATCTGCGTTGCCGGTTGAGTCTGCGCCGGCTGGGGTTGTTGCACCGGCTGCGCCGGCTGCGGAGGTGGAGGCGCCGGAATTTGCGCGCTTTGCGCCATGGTTTTCGCGCCCTGCGCCGACATGTAGCTCTCGAGGTCCTGCTTGGTGATACGGCCGCCTGCACCGGTTCCCTTCACCTGGCGCAGGTCGATGTTGTATTCGCGCGACATCTTGCGGACCAGCGGCGACAGCGGGCCATTCGGCACGTCAGGCTCCGGCTGCGGCTGAGGTGGCTGTGGCTCAGGAGTTGGAATGGGATAAGGGCCAGCGGAGCTGGCGACGGGCTCCTTCGGTGCGGTTCCAGAGGAAGGCGGTTCGGGCGTCTTCGCGGCAACCGAAGGACCGACGTCCGTTTTCTTGGCGGCTTCTTCACGCTTTTGGGGGCCCGGTTCGACAGCCGGTCCAGGCGCTCCCGTGGCTGGCGCCGCAGGTCCGGCGCCGTTGCCGGCATTCTCGTCGATCTTTCCTACCACTGTGCTGATTGCTACCGTCTTTCCTTCTTCCACCAATACTTCGGAAAGCACCCCTGCCGCGGGCGCTGGAATTTCCGTGTCCACTTTGTCGGTCGAAATCTCAAACAGCGGCTCGTCACGCTCGACCCGATCGCCTTTCTTCTTGAGCCATTTCGTCAGCGTCCCTTCGACGATACTCTCGCCCATCTGGGGCATCACGATATCAGTCATGCGATTTTCTCCGTTAGCTCTTCAAGTTGAAACTGCCCGGCGAAATGATGCGCCAGAGCCGCTACCACGTCTTCGCGGCGTGCGTGCACACCTAACTGTTGCAGCGAGGTCACCGGCTTCGAAAGCCCGCAGGGCACGATGTATTGGAAGTAGCTCAAGTCTGTTGTATGATTCAATGCAAAACCGTGGGACGTGACCCACCGGCTGATATGTACGCCGATGGCCGCAACCTTCTTCCCATTTACCCACACTCCCGTGTTGCCCGGCGACCGGCCGGCGTCAATCGAGAACTCTTGCAGAGCATCGATAACGGCCTGTTCCACCGCGCGCACGTACGCAACCACGTCGCGCTTCCATTCTCGCAGATCGAAGATCGGGTAGCCCACAATCTGGCCGGGCCCGTGATAGGTGATGTCGCCGCCTCGATCGCTGTGGTGAAAAGAAATTCCGGTACGGCGCAGGACATCCTCGCTGGCCAGCAGGTTCTCGAGATGGCCGTTACGCCCCAGCGTAATTACGTGGGGATGCTCGACGATCAAAAGTTGGTTGGGAATCAGCCCGTGCTTGCGTTTCTCGACCAGATCTTTCTGGACCGCGAGTGCGTCTGAGTAGTCCATGCGGCCCAAATCGCGTAGCTCGCAAGGGCGGTTCGCGCTGGGCAGGCTGAAGGCCTGCCCCACCTCAGACATTAATCGCCATGCCGTATACGTTATTGAACGCCTCCCCCATGGCCTCGTAGAGCGTGGGATGCGCGTGGATTGTGCTGGTCAGCGTTTCGACAGTGGCCTCCGCCTCCATGGCCGTCACCGCTTCCGACACCAACTCAAAAGCCTGCGGGCCGATGATGTGAACTCCCAGGATCTCGCCGAAGCGCTCTTCCGAGACCACTTTCACAAACCCATCGTGGCTGCCGAGAATGGTCGCTTTGCTGTTTGCCGAAAACGGAAACTTGCCGGTCTTGACCTTGAAGCCTTGCGCGCGCGCTTGCGCCTCGGTCAACCCGACACTGCCGATTCCCGGATCGGTGTATGTCGCGCCGGGGATACGATTCCGGTTGATCGGCTTGGCCGGCTTGCCGGCCATGTGCGCTACCGCGATCATCCCTTCCATGGTGGCTACGTGCGCCAGTTGCGGAGTCCCGGCCACGATATCGCCGATCGCATACACGCCGGGCTCGCCCACCTGCTGATATTGGTCGACTTTGATAAAGCCGTGATCCAGCTCGTGATCGATGCTCTCCAATCCGATTCCATCGGAATTCGGCTTGCGCCCCACGGCCACAAGCAGCGTCTCGGCTTCCATGTCTTCGCGCTTTCCATTGGCCAACGCGACGCAGAAGCGAACACCGTTGTCCGTCTTCTGAACGTTCTCGACTTTGGCGCTCGTCTCGCAGCGGATGCCGGTCTTGCGAAAGACGCGCTCCAGCTCTTTCGAGATCTCCTCATCCTCGACAGGCACCAGTTTGGGCAGCATCTCGAGAACAGTCACCTTGGTCCCGAATCGATTGAAGATGGACGCAAACTCCACGCCAACCGCTCCCGCGCCGATGATTGCCAGGGTCTTTGGGATGTTGGGCCGGTCCAGGATCTCGATGTTCGTCAGTATGGTGTTCGCGTCGGGTTGCAGGCCGGGAAGCATTCGGGCTTCCGAGCCGGTTGCAATGATAATGTTCTTGGCTTCGATAGTTTTCGTTTCAGACCCGTTTCGGACTTCCACTTTGCCGCCCCCCTTCAGCGTGCCGAAGCCGGTGATGGAATCCACTTTGTGCTTCTTCATCAGGAATTCGACGCCTTTGGCGTGCTTGGAAACGATCTTGTTCTTGCGATCCAGAATTTTCGAGTAGACGATGCGCGGGTTGTCGCATTCAAAACCCTGGTCGGTGGAATGCTTGAAATACTCCCACACGTCCGCGGCATGAAGCAACGCTTTGGTGGGGATGCAGCCAACGTGCAGGCAGGCGCCGCCAAGCTTTTTGTCTTTCTCGACGATGGCCGTCTTGAGGCCGTACTGTCCGGCGCGGACCGCCGCGGAATAGCCGCCCGGACCACTACCGATCACGATCAGATCGTATGCCATTTTGATACCAGGATAGCAGCGCTTTTCTTTCTGCCTCACCACCGTAACCCTTTCTCAATGCTGCGGTGCGCTGAGTGCGACAGGCGGTTTGGCCTGTCGGCCCTTTTCGTCGAGGACTCGCGAAACCGCCTTTCCCACTCAATCTCTCTGACGGAGTAGATCAACGGAACTCTCACCTTAAAACCAAGCCTCGTCGGGGAAATCTGTGGTGACGGCGAGGTCAGTGAGCGGTCTCGATGAGGAACCGGCGGAATCTTCTGCAGGTGCAATCAAACGACCTTTGCTGATCTTCGCCGCCGGAATAAAGGAGCGGTCCGCCGTATTCGATCATCTTGAAAAGGACCTGGTCCACGGGCCGTTTTCTCACAGAAGGATCGTTGGGGAGATCGCGGATGAACTCGCCGCCCAGTGCCCACAAATTGCCGACGTGTTTCTGGATCGTCTTCGGCGACAGATTCGACGCTGCCAAGTGTCCCAGGAACGGACGGAACAACATCACCAACTGCTCGCCGGGCGGCAGATCTTTTCCATGCCCATCCACGAGCGTGGCCAGCCGTTCAGATCCCGGCAGTAATGTTCGATTCCATAGCGTGGCGCGGTGGCGGCGCGGTTTATTTTGGTAGTTCTTGCCCCTGGCGATCTTCCACCTCATGCTGCAGCTCATCACGATTCTAAACCGGTGTCACCGTTTTCCGGGATTCGTTTCCCAGCAGGCCCGCTTCAGTTCCGATCACAGGAGCATTGAAATCACCGTGCGTCCGCGCAGGGGTTCCAGGGCGATTTGTTCGCGCTGCCATCCGCCGGCCCCCCGGATACGATCAACTCGCCGAACGGCGTTTCGAGTTCATTCCTTTCTGGGGATTTCTGGTTTTTCTGCTGTACGCCATGCGGCGCGTTGATTGCCGCCGCTGCGAGGCGGTCGTCGTCGAAGACGTTCCATGGGGGGACGGCAAACGCAGCCTGACCAA
The DNA here is from genome assembly GCA_051000095.1 of Bryobacteraceae bacterium. Classification (GTDB taxonomy): domain Bacteria; phylum Acidobacteriota; class Terriglobia; order Bryobacterales; family Bryobacteraceae; genus JBBSHP01. The sequence continues at coordinate 48,707 of JBPCOQ010000069.1, forward strand.
AGCATATAGGTTGTTTCTGGCCCGCTGGGCACGCCGGCTGTCATGGAAGGGTCCGCGCCGGCGAATCGCGCCGCATGGCCCTCGAAGGTCTCGCTCCGGTGCTGAAGAAGTCGCGCTGGCTGCTGCTGAAGCGTGAAGAGAATCTGAAGACCGAACAGCGCTTCCGGCTGCGCGATCTGCTCCGCTACAATCTAAAGACCGTCCGCGCTTACCTTCTTAAGGAAGCCTTCCAGCAGCTCTGGAATTACAACTCTCCCGTGTGGGCCGGAAAGTTCCTCGATGAATGGTGCCGCCAGGTCATGCGGTCCCGCATCGATCCCATGAAGAAGATTGCCCGCTCATTGCGTCAGCACCGCGCTGATCCTCAACTATTTACGGGCTCAAAAGCTGCTATCCAGCGGCGTAGTCGAGGGCCTGAACAACAAAGCCAAAGTCACTATGAGAAATCCTAAGGGGTTCCGCACCTCCCGCGCTCTCGAACTGGCCCTCTACCACTCACTTGGCAAGCTGCCCGAGCCCGAATCCACCCACGATTTTTTCTGACGAGCCTCATCTCGATGACCAGCGTGCGATAAGGCTTCGATCCCAAATTGATCAGCACAGGCGCATCATCGCCTTTGTCGTGCCAGATCGCTTCGCCCGCCTTGCGCTCGCGGACGGTCTTCTCGCCTGTTTTCGAATCGATCCGCTGATACTTGCAGTCGTCCAGAAACACGATCACTTGATCCGTTGGCCGCGTGTAGCTGGCGCGCGGGACGCCCGGTGGATAAGTGACTTCGCTGATTTTGACTTTGTCGTTTTCCAACTGTGTCTTCATGGGAAGCTTGCTCTCCTGCGCGCCCAGGAGTGGCAGCAAAATCAGGGCAAAGAACGCGATTGTCCTCATAGGTTCTCAAATTAACACGACCATCTGCCACAATATGCAAGGGCAGTGTGAACAGCATTGCCGGAGGATCAACAATTATGCAAATGCGCGTGCTTGCCTTCGTACTGGCGGGAGGCAAAGGAACACGGCTCTACCCTTTAACCAAGGAGCGCGCCAAGCCCGCGGTTCCGTTTGGGGGCCGGTACCGCATTATCGATTTCGTCCTTAGTAACCTGATCAATTCCGCCATTTACTCGATTTACGTTCTGGTGCAGTTCAAGAGCCAATCGCTGCTGCAGCATCTTCGCGAGGGTTGGGAAGCGGCCAGCCTTTTGCGGAATCATTTTATTATTCCAGTGCCGGCGCAGATGCGGACCCCGGGCGAGGACTGGTATCGCGGCACTGCCGACGCCATCTTCCAAAACATCAACCTGATCGAGCAAGCCGAGCCTCATCTGGTGGCAATCTTCGGCGCCGATCATATCTATCGCATGAATATCCGCGAGATGATCGAATTTCACGTGAACAAGCGCGCGCAGGTGAGCGTTGCGGCGATCCCCGTAGACAAACAGCAGGCCAGCGAGTTCGGCGTGATCGAAACGAACGAGGACGGCGCGATCGTGGGCTTTCATGAAAAGAAACCCGACGCGCCAACCATGCCCGGCGATCCCAATCGCGTCTATGCGTCGATGGGCAACTATATTTTCTCCACCAAATTGTTGATGGATGAGTTGTACGCCGACGCCCGGAACGAGGACAGCTCGCATGATTTCGGGCGCGATATCCTTCCCAACCTGATTGGCCGCGCGGATATGTACGCCTATGATTTCCAGACCAATCGAATCCCCGGAGATCAGCAGGGCGCCGCCGTGTATTGGAAGGATGTGGGGTCGCTCGACGCTTACTTTGAGGCGAGCATGGATCTACGGGCGGTTTCGCCGGCACTGAATTTGTATAACCGGCAATGGCCGCTGCGTACGGCCGGCTATTCCGACGCGCCGGCGAAATTTATCTTCGATTATGAAGGGCGTCGCGGGCAGGCGCTGGACTCAATCGTCTCGGGCGGGTCGATTCTTTCGGGCGGCGTAGTGCGCGGCTCCGTCCTCGGCCGTGGCGTGCGAGTGCATTCCGGCGCCTATATTGAGGATTCGGTGATCTTCGATAATTGCGACATCGGACGCCGGGCGCAGGTGCGGCGGGCGATTCTCGATAAAAACGTGCGCATTCCGGAAGACACTACGATTGGTTACGATCACGAGAGCGATAAGCGGCTTTACTATGTCACGGAGAGTGGGATCGTCGTGGTGGAAGGACATCGGTCCACTGTCGATATTGCAAGCTTGGTGTTATAGTCTTTTTACCTCGGTTTCTTGAGGATCTCCAATGCCTTTGCGATTCCCTGGTCTTTTCCGGCCGCCACGTCGGCGGCGGCGAACACGGGCGCCGCGATGTCGGGCGGGATTCCCGGTCCATCGAACGTAGTTCCTTCGGGTGTTCGAAACACTTCGTTCGGCAGGCCGAAGGTCCACCCGTTAGGAAGCCGCCGGTCCAAGCAGCCGGGCAAAGACCGGATTGAAAATATCAGGGCTTCGTTTAAGTGCAACACCCGCCTGTGCCACTCGGTGGGTTTTCGAGGATGCCTGGAGTGGGGGATCGGAGACGCTCGCGTCCAGCGCCGGCCCGGCTGGCGCTCGCGCGTGATCGGTCACAACGGCATATATGCGCAAGCGCATCGCCCGTGATTCGAACCACGATTCTGAGAGGCGTTTTATTTTGTGTAAGCTGCAGACTCTAAAAGGCTCGCAGATCGCAAGAATCTCACAGAAAGTGGGGCATCTGTACAAAATTGGTACACGCGAATATTATTCTTTCGCCCGCAATACCCTCTCCCGTTTGATCCTCAGGTAGCAGAGCGAACAGCACGGGAGGGTAGCTCGATATGAAAGCCATAGATTTGGCACGTCGCTGAAAAGCTTCGCGTGCTCCCTCAAGCACATTGCACGCCGTGGCACATGTGGCTGCATCATCGATCGAACCGCGGGCGACAATCTTGCTTCCATCACTCGTCCCTTTCAAGACTACGATCTGCTCTGCATCGCCCAAAATGGCGATGTTTGCATTATGAGTGACGATGACAATTTGCCGGCGCTCCTTTGCGCGACGTAGGACCGGGACGAGTGACGAGTAGATAAACTCGCTATCAAGATTGTCCTCCGGCTGGTCAATAAGCAGCGGCGAGGTCCGCTCATCCGAACACAGCATTAGCGTCAGCAATATGGATTGTTGCTGACCGAGAGAAAGCCGAGAGAAGTCTCGGGAAACATAATTGGGTTTCGCCGGATCGTTGCTGAGATTCTTCGTAATAGTCAACTTGGGAAGATCCTCTATGTTGCAACGCTCCAGTGCGAATTTGACGGCCGGCTGACCAAGCCGCTTCAGAATCTCGCTGGCTTCGGAGGGCGGGAATAGCTTGACGCCGTCTACCTTGAGGGCTGTAAGGCCGCTGATATTGTTCTTCTCAATCGCTTCAAGGAGTCGGGGTACCGTAAGGGACTCGACTAGAATTTGAGCCCGCTGCACCTGGACCGTGCGCCAGCCCATCACATCCTGTATTTGCCGGGTGGCGTCCGGCGCATATGCATTGCGAACGTACTTAAGGTTAACCTTTATGTCATGAAGCGATTCGAGCAATGCGCGGGATGCTTTTCTCGCATAAGCGTCGCGAATTGTGGCAATCTTATCGCGCGTGGTCCATCTATCTTTGAGCAAGGCAATCCGCTGCCGCTTCAGTTCCATCAACTCTGACTTAAGTGCTTTCAACTCCGCAAGTTCTTTTGTATAGACCGCCTCCTCCTGCGCGAGCTTCTGTATGTACGCCATATCTAGGCGTATGCCCTGAGCCTCAAGCTCCTTTTCCTTCGCTTCTATCGTCTGCTGCGCCTGGAGGTCCTTGGCACGCCAGCTTTTGAGCTGCACGGATACTTTGTCACTGAACTCAGCAACGCTAATGCGCAATTGCGTCTCTACCATCTGAGCCGACGTGTCCAGAGCCGTTGCAAGCTGCAAGATTACTTGGAATTCGGTTTGGCCGACTCCCACGTTGGCCACGGCTGCCAACTGACGCATACCCGCAACCGCTCCCTTCGTCGATGATTGCGATGTTTTGGTTTTCAAGTCCATCACGCTGTTATCGATCTGGAGCCGAATTTGCTTCTCCTGCGCGAGTTTACGCTGCAGGGCGATGACCTCCTTCGCGTTCGCCTTTTCCAGGGTCGCGAGCTGCTGTTTGGTCGTTTGTAGGGCTTTTTCATATTGGCAATCTGTGTGACCTTCAGTTCGGCCTTCTGCATCTTGCTCTGGATCTCAAGCAACTTCGCCTTCGAAGCCGCCTCCTCCGCCGTTGCCGCGTCCTTGTCGACGAATTTATCGAGGTACTGTATCAGGACATAAGGATTCGTATGGGCCTGCTGGCTGATCTTTGCAGTCTCGCCCTGGCCATAACAATCGATCGCGAAGTCGGTCGGCCCAAAATCCGGGTCAGCGAGATTGTAAATCTTGTCTTGCGAGGCGCGGAAAAGCGTATGTTGTTGGCCGGAAGCATCCTGCCAAAACAGGGACAGGCCTGAGGGCCACACTTCAGAATCGATCACATCGTTGTTCGAAGTCTCTCCGGAGAGACACCGGATCGCTTCGAATGTCGTGGATTTGCCAGTGCCACGGCCGCCGACTATGCAATTCAGGTTACGACTGAAGTGGATGGCCTGGCCGTCCAAAAATCCACCGTCCATGTGAACGCCCAGCACGAACGGGACCGAATATGGGATTCGCTCCTCATGCGGATGCGCGCGTCCGCGTCATCGAAGGCCAGGCGCAAGGCGTCAAAGGACGGAACATCCATCTTTATGCGCGTGACCTTCTTGTCGCCCTGGGCATTGCGACCCAATGCGTTAAGACTGTGCGCATCAGAAAAGAGCACACGCGCGAGGAACTGTTTGGCCCCGAGCCCTAAGCGGCTGATCCTTTCACGGCCCATTCCAGCACGTTCCGGAGCGGGGTCCTGGTCGGAGTAGGCAATTTCGGAAGCTGCCGATTTCAACTCAATCTCGAGTAATGCCGGGTGGCAAAGCACGTCCACTTTGTGCGGCGCATTGCCTGGGACTTCCATTTCATAGCCTTTCGGCGCATCCACATGCGCCAATACGCCGAATCCATGGAACTCTTGAGCAATCGTCAGGCATTCAAGAAGTCCTTGCTGACAGCGGGAGTTTGATGTCCCGCGGTCCGCCATCCTCAGCCGCGAGTAAAAGCCCCGCAGCGCTTCGAGGTCTGGCAAATAGCAGAGAATGTGGCCTTGAGGTGTTGACAACTCCACACCCGGCACGACCAGAAGGTCGGTGTCGGCCGCCCGCACTGCCGCCTCCACGTTTCCAATCTCGTTGTGATCGGTTATCGAAATGATCGCGAGCCCCTCTGCCAGCGCCGTTTGCACGATAGCTTCGGGCGTCAGCGTCGCGTCCTTCACATCGTGCGACCCGGTTTGAGCGCCAAAGGAGTGAATATGAAGGTCTGCTCGATAAAAACGCGCGCCACGCGGTAACGAGACTATGGTGTTTAGCTCGGACATTGTCAGAGCACCAGTAATATTCCGCCTTCTCGCCAACAGGGGGCTTGAGCGCGGGAAGTTACTTTCCGAAAACGGCAATCTTTGGACATTAAGTCAATGACCTTCCTGAGCGACGGGCGTCGCCGGCACTCGCTCAATCGCTGCTCTGATAATCGCTTCTCGCGGATTCGCTCTGGCAATCACGGCGCGCGCGAACGAGGCAAAAATACGCCATCCGACCAGGGAAAGCGACGCAAGCCGGTTTGACAGAAATAATTCCGGCGTTCTGATCTGGCATAGGCCGTCGAATTGGATCACGTTGCCGACGACATCTGGCGGGTCGTCTGGAAGCACCGGTAAATACATCGAGTCTCGTCGTGTGAACTTCAGCAGCGTTCCAAGCTTCTCTTTCGCTTTGTCCTCATCCCGGCGGAGTGGAAGGATACGCAGTAACGCGGCGTATGAATTGCGGCCTGGAACAAGGTCACAGGAAGAATTGAGGATCGCGTATTTCGGGAGGCCGGTTATCCGCTCGCCCATGAAGAAGGCAGTATCGGTGCGGACGATATCGCCTTGCAGAAGGGCAAATTGATCATCCGGCGTATCGAAACCTAATGCGGCCACTTCGCCGGGTTCCACAGGCCGCCGCACTATGGCGTTATCGCCATTCCAGATCGCCAGCCTTTCTTTTGTCCCGGTCAGAAGACTGGAAAAGCTCTCCACCGCCCGAATTGCTTCGTCGCTGTGAGACAGCGATTTCAGCTCCTCTTCGAGCTGATTGAGACGCTCATCACGCATGAAGCTAAAGAGTTGGCCTGGGGATTTCCGCTGTCTCTAATTCAAACTCGTCGGCGGATTGCGTCGCCTGTTCTTCCGCCGACAATTCGAATGATTCGTGGCCCTCTCGCACGGGAAGCACAGGCGAGCCCGCCACCATGGAAGCAGATTGGATGAGCAACTGTACGTGCTCTTGATCTGGATGCTTGGCTACCACTCTTGCAGCTTGAATGACGAAATTGAGTCCATTCTGAAGGCGATGAATATCGGTGGATAGCCCAAGGAGCCGTTGAAAATCTTCCTCTCGCAACACGCGAAATGTTCCAGATTTCCCGCGCAGCGTGCCGACGCCATGAACCGGAATCTCCTCAAGCACGCTTTGACCGCCGCGCCGGAATTGCTCAAAGGAATTCCACGTCGGACCCGGTACCAGCGATAGCGGCCGTGCGGACTGCCGACGCGGTTCTTGAACAAATTCGTTTGCCATAACAATCTGCACGATAGTATATCAGAGCACACAACGAACACCAACGAAAGCGTTGAGAAGTCTGCCCGCAACGGGATTCGCATCCGAAATCACGCTGGAAGAGTTAAATTGAAGAATGAAAAAGGGTTACCTTATCTCTCACCATCAGCCATTTGTATAAAATCTGAACAAGCACGTTGTAAGTGATTGAAAGAACGATGGTTCCCCGATATGGATTCGAACCACGATCCCCGCCAGCAGAGGCAGAAGGCGTCGTGCAAAACCAACATCCCAGAGGCTTCTTCAGCAAAGCTAAGGGTAGCCAGCGCGGCACCCGCCTGATACGGCAGCGGCACGGCACGTGCGCAAGCGCATCGGAAACTCCCTGCCATGTTGGCCGATCTGCCCCAACAGTGCGACACGCATACGTGTTCCCCTGCCCGGAGGCCGGGCAAAAGACTTGACTGAAAACAAAGGACTTGCCATGGCCGCATCCTGTGTTTTCGAGGGTGCGGGTGCGTGGCCGGAATCCCTGGCGGCGACAAATTTCCGGTGACGTGGGCATAGCAGATTGTCCTCTCGCATATTCCGGCGGACTCGCTTATGGTTCATTCACCTTCCAATCCTTGCGTTTTAGCTCCGCAGTGATGCGCCTCCGGCCATAGCACGGCCACTCCAAGGCGATGCGCTGGATCTGATCGCGGAGATCCAGGTCTTCTTTGTCTTCCGCCCCCGGCTCCTCAGCTTGGCTGCGATAGTACCCGGCTCGGCTGGCACCAGCGGATCGGCACATTGCCTGGGTGGTCGGGCTTTTTTCTTTGTTGGCTTCCTTCTCGATGTGGGCGTAGACGGCGCGCTTCCACTTATGCCCTTGCAGCAGGCGCGTTTACATCAAGTCAGCCTTCCACGTCTCTGTATTGAGCGGGAGTGCTTTGAAGCAGCTCTGGTAGAATGTGGTAGTGGTTGGAGACAGGTTCTTGAAATTTGCGCTCCAGTCGAAGCGTACGTGTAGTCCGGACAGCAAGAGTCAATACCTCAAAATCGGCTTTGCTTCCTTTAACTCATTTGATTCATCAGGGCCGGTAGCTCAGTCGGTAGAGCATTTGACTTTTAATCAAAGGGTCGCGGGTTCGAGTCCCGCCCGGCTCACCAGTATTTATAGGGGTTCGGTGATTAGTTGGGCTTCGCAGATCCGCTCAAGGGAGCCACCCAGGGAGCCACCGGGTTCCGGGGAGCCATTGCTTCGTCCATTCGATCAGCCGTCCGTTGCTTCGCAGCATCGTACATGTGGCCGTAAAGATCCGAAGTCAATTTGATTTGCGAGTGACCGAGGGTCTCCTTCACTTCGTGCAGATCCGCCCCTTGATACAGCAGCAAACTTGCAGCCGTATGCCGTAGATCGTGCAAACGGTGCCGTGGCAACCCGATGACTTCGAGCAAGCGTTGAAAATGCCGGAGCGCATTCCGTGGTTCAACCGGCGTTCCCTTCCCTGTCGTGAAAACGAGTCCGTTTTCGGTCCACTCATCACCGGCGAACAGGCGCTCAACGTTTTGTTTTTCTTTGTGACGCCTGAACGCCTCGACCGAGAACGCGGGCAGCGAAACCATTCGAGCGCTCTTCTTTGTCTTCGTTGGTCCGAGCACAAGTCTCCCCTTGAGTCGCTGAAGACTTTGCCTGACAGTCAGCGTACGCCGATCAAGATCCAAATCGATCCACGATAAACCCAGAGCTTCGCCGCGTCTGAGTCCCACCGCCATAGCCACCGTAAAGAGGGCCTCCAGTCGATCACCCGCGATTGCCAGTAGGAAAGCCCGAGCCTGCTCGGGTGTGAACGGCGACACCATGGCCGCATCGCTCTTGGGCGGCGTGGCATCCCGCGCGGCATTGTACCCGATCATGCGCCACTTGACCGCCTGGCCCAAAGCGCGTCTGATAATGGCGTGGCAGTACTGCACAGAGCGAGCCGAGAGGCCGTCAGCTTGTTTCTTCGCCATGAACCGGTCTATGGCGTCAGGTTGCATTTGGGTGAGCAGGACACTGCCTAACGCGGGTTCTATGTGGTTCTTGATCAAGGATTCGTAGGACACCAGCGTAGAGGGCTGAAGCTTGCGTCGGGCCACTTCATCAAGCCACCGATGTATGGCGGTCTTGAATGAGGTACGGCCTCGCTCAACATGTTCACCCTTATCCTGCTTGCCGAGTGCCTGTGTCAGCCTGCGTTGCACATCGCGCCGGGTGTCGCCTACAAACTTCTTTCGGATCCGCCGGCGCTTCCCGTTGCGCACCTCGTAGCCGAGGCTGATCGATGCTACCCACCGGCCAGGCTTCTCTTCGAAAATCGTGCCTTCATTCTGTCCGCGTTTAGCCATTTGCCTGGTTCTCCTTGAATTTAGCCTGACGTTTTTTGTTGCTGCACCAAGAGTGCATGCGCTTCGTTTTGCGGACATACGGCATGGGAAGCTCGCAGCTCGCGCATAGCCCAAGTCGAGTTTCTCCCGTAAATGCAGAATAAAACTGGTACCAAATAACGCCGGCCAGGTTAGCAGCACGGAGAGAGCGGCGTATTTTCCCACCCACGGAATCAACTGTCAACCGCGGCACCACTCGCGATGCGACACCTTGATTGATCTTCTCGGCCAGGAAAAACTTTGCCGGGGTGATTAGATCACCAGCCGTCCACTCGTCGCATGGCGAATCATTTCTTCGCAGAATTGTTGTGCCGCCTGCGGCGCTAGTCCACCTGATCACTTTCGGCAGCCATTGAATGCGCTTCTTTAGACGAGCGGGCGCGTCGCTAACCACCAAAGCGCGCCAGAGATCCATGGCGTCGTTTATGCTCCGTATTTCTTCGATCCACTCGTCAAGCGTATCTCCAAAGACAATCTGGGACGGGATTATAGTCGATCGAACAAAGCTGGTCCTGCCGTTTAACAACCCATAGCGATTGGCGAATGATAGAATTTCCTCTTGCCGCGGCTGACACGCGGCAAACTTCAAAAACAACTCTTGTTCGTCCATGGGGCAGTATTGGATTTCGCTATCTCCCGGCGATCTACGAACCAAAGCGTCCGATGGGGTGCTTTCCGGTTCGCGGAACAAGGGCTGCGCGATGAGTTTTTGCCATTGAAATCCGCTTTCGGGAACAGGCCAAGTAAATGACAGTGGCTCTAAATTGAGATTCTTCATTTGGTAACGTCTACGGTAACGCCTAACATTCCTTATCCATTGATTACCAGTGTACTCTTGTGAGTATGAGAGCGCAAGAGAAAACTATGAACGATACGGAAAAGATCCTTTTCCGCCCGCGTACGGTGGCCGTGATGTACGACATGAGTGTCAGTCAGGTCTACAAACTCATCGCGAATGGGACTCTGCCAAGCGTGCGGTTGGGGGGGTCTGTTCGTGTTCCAGCAGAGCAACTCAGAGATTTTGTCTCAACGCTCGCCTAAAAAAGCGAAACCCGCCGGGGACAATCGGCGGGCTTCGTTCGGTGCAAAAGGAACGAGTGAACAATAACAGAATACCGAAAAACAAACATTTCGCGCAAATGTTCCGGCAGAGCAGCGCGGTGTTGAGCGCGACAACGGCTTGAATATGCCCCGCCATGGCTCACGATCACGGCTGCCGAAGGCCCGTACTGGCGACTGGGTAGGGATAGCCAGCGCTGCAGTAAGTGTCCGTGATGGTCTAAGGGACGATATAGCGGGCGGTCTGGATCAGCTCACCAGGACCGTACCAACGGAAACCGGGACCGAATTATTGCGACTCCGAGATGTTGCGCTGGGCTTGGCGAATGATTTGAGGCTGAGTCTGAAGAAGTAGTAACAATTCTCTTTCTAAAAAGGACAAA
>JBPCOQ010000071.1:0-28451 GCA_051000095.1 Bryobacteraceae bacterium
GGGGGCTGATCAAGAAAGTTGGCAGAACGTACAAATACTATTAAACGCCTACTGGAAAGCAGGTGATCGCCACTGGTCTCTATCTCAAGAGCCTGCGCGTGGTGCCGATGCTTTCCGCAGCCTAAGAAAAGCCTGCCGGATTTGGATGGAATTTGACTATTAGGGAACCACGCGTGCCACCGCGAGCTACGAGCTATTTTCGAGGCAAAGCGTGTCCTACGTTAATCGCGGACCCAAGCCGCGGACGATGGTCGACTCCCGCAGTTTACTCAGCTCGCGCCGGGCAATCGCGCTCCACTCGCTGGATGGATCCAGGCGTAGGTACGCGTTCCAGTGCTGCACGGCTCGCATGTTCTGATTGGTGGCCTGATAGAGTAGCGCGATATTGTAGTGCGCGTCGGCGTAACTCGGATGCACCCGGAGCGCGGCCTGGTAGTGCGTCAGGGCATGCGGGCGATCTCCCATTTCATCGAAAAGGTTTCCGAGATTGAAGTGTGCCAAGGCGTAATTGGCGTCAATCTCCAGAGCCCGCCGGTATTGCCGCTCCGCTTCGGCCAAATTGCGCTCATTGAAATAAATCGTCCCAAGATTCACCAGCGCGCCGGCGGAAGCCGGATCAATGTCGGCTGCCTGGCGATAGGCGTGTATGACCTCCGCGAGGGGAGCCCCTTTTTGCTCAAGCTCCAACCCTTTCTCAAACCAGTGCTCGGCTTCCTTCCGGCTCTTCTGTTTGGGTGGAAACGCGAGCAGATTGTTGAGCGCTTCAGCATCGAAATCCAACAGCAACTGGCCGGAAACGGGCTCCATTTTACTGGCGCCGATCTGAACCTGAATGGTTTTTCCGCTGGAATAGATTTTCACCTCGGCAAGCGGATTGCGCACTTCGCTCAATCGTTGGCGCAAGGCGGCGAGAGCGCTTCGGATGCGCGCGGCCGGAATCTTGCTGGCGCGCAACTCCGCCAGAGTGCGAAGCGCTAGTATGTCGGTGAAGGTGAACGACTGCGCAGGCGGAATGAGGTTCTGCCGTTCCCAACTGCGAAGCTGGCGCTCGGAAACGGTAAGCAGCCGGAGCACCTCTTCACGCGAGTAGGCCTGCTTGGCGGAAGAAGCGGGCACGGACAAAGTTTACCAATAGCGCAGGCGCTCATGCTGTATCCTCGCGCGATATCATTCGAGGATGCCGCCTGTCCAGGGCTTTGTTCAACGCTTGAACCAGCAACTGCTGCTGAGCGGGAAGGCGTTCCGCATCGCGGGAGCGAATACCTACTATCTCGCCTACGTTACAGAGAAGGTTCAGAAAGCGGTTCTGGATTTAGCGGATGCGCTCAAGCTGAATACCATGCGCATCTGGGCGTTTCTGGACGCGAACGCGCCGGGCGAAAGCGACGTCTATTTTCAATCCCGGAATCCGGCTACGCAAGCGCTTGAGCTCCATGACGGGCCGAACGGGCTGGAGCGGCTGGATCGTGCGATCGCGATGGCAGGAGAGCGAGGCTTCCGGTTGATTCTGGCGCTTACAAATAATTGGAAAGACTTCGGAGGCATGCCGCAATACGTGAAGTGGCTCGGTCTGCCGGAGAGGCATTACTTTTACCGGAGCGGTCCGGCCAGGCAGGCTTACCGGAACTGGGCGGAGCAACTGATCACGCGACGTAATACTGTCACCGGGAAGTTGTATCGGGACGAGCCCGCGATTCTGGCCTGGGAGCTGGCCAACGAGCCGCGCTGCGAAACCGACGATGGAAAGCCACTAGGCGATGGCGTTCAAACCCTGCTGGGCTGGGTGGATGAGATGAGCCGGTTTGTTCGCGGCCTGGATGCGAACCATCTGATCGCGGTGGGCGATGAGGGTTATTTTCGCCACGATTTCGCAGGCGGCAATGCACTGTTCAACGGCCGCTACGGCGTGAGCTGCGAGGAGCTGCTGGGGATTGGCCTGGTGGATTTTGGCACATGCCATTTGTACCCACACCAGATGGGTGGAACTCAGGATCCGGAGGCATTTGGCACAAAGTGGATTCGCGAGCACATCGCAGCGGCCCAACGCGTGAACAAGCCAATGGTGATTGAAGAATACGGGATTGAGAGCGCCGATCCCCGCAACAGGATTTTCGAAACCTGGTTGAAAGAAGTTGAGGCGTTGAGCGGGGCGGGCGACTTGTTATGGATGCTGGGACTCCCGAAGAGCCAGGCTCAGCCGTTCGCGCCGGACGCTTTTGTGGTAGCTGATGCGTCCGAGGTGCCCGCTGTTCGTGAGCATGCGATGCGGATCAGTTTTTGACGACTGGAACTATGGGCCCACGGGAAGCCCGGGCTCATCGACAGCCGCCCGCCTTTTATGCGGCTGTTCCGCCGCATCGGGCTCCGCACTCCGAGTCTCCGGCATTGGCGTGCTGCGCGTGACCACCGTCGGGCCTCGGAAGCGCCCCCGGGCGCCACGGCGTCCGGCAAGTGGAAGTGCAAGGCGTACCGCTGCCGGATACGGGATAGCGTGTCCTCCAGAGCCGAAGCATCATCCACTGAAATGCTGTCCCCTCCCGAGTCCCGCGCGATCTCGGCAGTCCCCGCCGTATGCGTCCTTGACCCCATGCCGCCGCGCCGGTCAAAAATGATTCCACCCAACGGCCCATTCGCGCCACCGCCGCGTGGCCATTGTCCGCCACCGCCGCGGTTTCCGCCGCGACCGGCTCCCGGATAGCGACCGCCCGCCATCGCATCCGAAGCTAATAGCAGGCTCAGCACGGCATCCAGGTGAACCAGCCCCGCCGGCCAACACCAGCAACACGATTATACGGGAGTGCCCGATGGGTCACCGGCCCACCGATAGAAATGAAGAACACGCCGAAACGTGGGGCAGGTTCCCGGCAGGTTCCCGACCTGCCTTGTCAAAAGGGCGGAGAGGGCAGGTCGGAAACCTGCCCCACATGGTTTTCAGGGAGTGCCCATGGGCCTGCGGCGCACCAAGGGGCGAGTCATTATCTTTCCGCAAGCTATTCTTGAACAGTGTTCGACGCCGTTATTATCGGCGGAGGTCCCGCCGGATCCACTGCCGGACGGTTGCTCGCAGACTGGGGCTATCAAGTCGTCATCGTCAATCGCCAATCGCGCCGGCCCTCCCTAGCCGAAACGCTCCCCCCGAGCACAAGCCGCCTCTTCCGCCTGATCGGAATCCATGACCAGATCGAACGCGCGGGCTTCTACCCGGCAAATGGAGTCACGTCGTGGTGGGGCTCGGAACAGCCGCGCGCCGAGCAGTACCCCGAATCCGGCTACCAGGTGATCCGGACCGGGTTCGACAGCGTGCTGCTCGATCTGGCGCGTCAGGCAGGAGCGATGGTTCGCGACGGTTCAGTCGAGCACGTACAATTGCCGGAACCTGCCCTGGTGCGCTTGCGATCCGGCGAATCGCTTGGTGCGAAGTTCGTGCTCGACGCCTCAGGCCGCACGGGAGCGATCGCCACACAGGGTCCACGAATCGGCGAGCCCCGCCATCGAACCATCGCGATTTGCGGCGTTTGGATCAATGTCGAGCCAGTTGCCGATCCTTCACACACGCTCATCGAGAGCTATGAGGACGGATGGACGTGGTCGGTTCCCGTTTCACCAACACGCCGTTTCGTCACAACAATGATTAACACCCGAGAGACGCAGACCGTTCGGGGCGATGGACTCCTCGCAACCTATACAGCCGAGCTTGCCAAAACTCGCGCCTCGCGGCACATGCTCGTGGGGAGCCAACTCGAGCGGCACCCGTGGGCTTGCGATGCGTCGCTGTATCGGGCCCGCTCTTACTCAGGTCCACAGCATCTGCTGATTGGAGACGCGGGATCTTTCGTCGATCCTTTGTCGTCGTTCGGCGTGAGGAAGGCGATGTCTTCGGCGTGGCTGGGCGCGGTAGTCGTGAACACGTGCCTGCGGCGGCCCGAGATGGCCCGCATCGCACTGGAGTATTTTGATGAGCGGGAGCATCAGGTTTACGCGGATCATCTACGGCAGACCGCCGCGCTATTCCGTGAGGTCGCGCGCAAAGAGGCGCATCCATTCTGGACCGCCCGCTCCGAAGCGCGAGCGGAATCCGAATTCTACACTGAAACCGAACTCACGTCGGCGCTCGATGAACTGAAGCGCAGCCCGTCGATTCACCTGCAACGAACCGCGTTTGTCCGCACCGCTCAGGCACCGCGGGTCCGCGACCGCGAAATCGTCCTTGAAGAAATTCTTGTTCTCGATAGCCTTCCCCCCGGGCTCGAGTACATGCGTGGAGTTGATCTACCGAAGCTGGTCGAAATCTCGGGAGGCGCCACACAGATCCCGGAGCTTTTCGAAACCTATAATCGAGTTTGCGCTCCTGTAGCGCTGCCGAACTTTCTCAGCGCCCTGGCGCTGCTGATCGCGAAGCAGGTCCTGCAAAACGTGGGGAGCGGGTGATGGAGCAAATACCGGGTATGCGGGGAAAAACCAACACAGGCAAGAATGCCTGTGCCACTCGGCAGAACCCCTATCTCTGTATTCACGCTGTGAACATTTTCGTCCGAGATCAGGATCGAAGCCTCCGATTCTATCTGGACCAGCTTGGATTCGACCTCGCCTTTGATGCCCGCCTACAATCCGGTCAACGCTGGATAGCCGTCGCCCCGCCGGATGGCACCGCGGTGCTCACGCTGATCGCGCCAAGTCCTGAGTCTCCGGAGTACAAGCTCATCGGCCGTCCATCGCAGGTGGTTTTTGTTACTGAAGATGTTGCCGTCAAGTTCCGGGAATGGAGCAAGCGCGGTGTTCGCTTTCGTCATACGCCACGGCTGAGGCGCGTGAAGTACCAGCCGTACGAGACGGCCCACAGCTCGAATGCACACACACCGATTTGGGGGGCGGTGTTCAGGCGGTTCGAGGACATCGATCGGAATTCGTTTGCGCTGGTGAGCTTCGATGAAGTGAGCCAAGCGCTCGAAGCACAACGCCGCGCGACTGCCGAGAGACTTGAATCCGAACGCCGCTTGGCCCAGGAAATCGATATCGCAAAACAGGTGCAGGCCAGGCTCTTCCCTCAAAACTTGCCGCCCCTGAAAACGCTCGAATACGCCGGTATTTGCATTCAGGCTCGCCAGGTCGGCGGCGATTACTACGATTTCCTGGACCTGGGCCGAGAGCGTCTCGGGTTAGTAGTTGGCGACATTGCCGGCAAGGGAATCGCTGCCGCGCTTTTGATGGCCAACCTGCAGGCGAATCTCCGGAGCCAGTGTGCGATCGCATTGGATCAGCCGCGGCGCTTCTTGCAATCGGTGAACCAGCTCTTTTACGAGAATACGGCCGACAGCGCCTATGCCACCCTCTTCTTTGCCGAATATGACGATGGGGCGCGACGCTTGCGCTACGCCAGTTGTGGGCACCTCTCGGCTCTGCTCCTGCGGCAGGATGGCACTTTGGAACGCCTGCCTTCCACAGGCACCGTGCTGGGACTTTTCAAGGAATGGGATTGCTCGATTGGAGAATACCTGCTCGGTGAAGGAGATACGCTCGTGCTCTACACCGATGGCGTAACCGAATCGTTGAATGAGAGAGGCGAAGAATTCGGAGAACAGGGCCTGATCGAAGCACTGCAGCGGCACTGCGAAACGTCTCCACAGGCCATGCTAACGTCGATTGTCGCTGAGCTTCAGCGGTTCAGCCCGCATGAACAGCACGACGACATCACTTTGATCGTCGCCAGATGCCGAGGAGCGGACTGAGCCCCTTCTCGGCGTGTGGCACTTTGTTGACGTGGGCTGAAGAGCCACACAGGCAAGATGCCCAATGTCACTTACTTTTCTGCATCGCCGGAAGTCATTGATTCTGATCGAAGAGGCGTTTAGTCGCGCCCTCTGAAAGGCAGAGTGGAATAGGCGCTTTCGCCTGTTCTCCAAAAAAACACGGGCAGGCGAAACCGCCTGCTCCACTCTGGAAATTAGCAAGTTGCTGAAAATAAGTCGGATCTCACAAAGTAAGTGACATTGGGCAAGATGCCTGTACTACTAACGGTAGCGGCGCGTCATACGGGCGCAAAAATCGGCAAACTGCTCGATCTCTTTCGGCGGACTGGTATGGTTCGGCAATACGCCGCAATGTTCCGGCGTGAAACAGAAAGTAACGGTGGTGTCGAACGGCTCCAACATTTTCATTTGACAATCGAACCAGCGATCGGCGTCCGGCCGAAAACTATCCGCCCAGCTCAGGCCCGTGCGTACATGCTTCACGCCGAGCTCCTTCATCCAGCGCACCGCGCTGGCGAGACGCAAATCCTCGAAATGGAACCATTGGCAAATCCCTAACCCCGGAGTGTAACTGCGGAAGTGATTGACGGCAGCTTTGGGGCTTCCGTCTTCGCGCAGCAATCCCATGTAGAAATGCCGGTAATACGACGATCCCTCGGCCTCGCGGTGTCGTGTGGTGGCAGGCCACGCGCGAGGAAGATCGTAAAGGCTGTACCAATGAATCCGCTCGCACTGTCCAATCAGCAACTCCGCCGTGCGTTTCAGGCCAAACTCCTGCACCTCTTCGGCTCCGAACGTCGACACGCCTACCTCGGATACCCAGATGGGCAGATCGCTCACCGTCCTGATTTCCCGCAGCTTGTCCGGCCACTCGTGAATGGTCCAGTGATTCCAATCCAGCGGAAAACCATGCACGGCGAGAACATCCATATGCGCCAGCACGCCCTGGCGCTCCAGAGTCCGGACGAACTCCGGGTCAATGGGCGAAATCCCGCCGAGCACGCGCCGCACGCTGGGATTCTCCGCTCTTACCGCATCTGCCGCGAGATTGATCATGCGCGCGAAAATCGTCCAGCCCGGGTCCACTTCGAAATTCCAGTGCGAAAGATTATTGGGCTCATTCCAGAGCATTGCTGCCTCAATCATGCCGCCTCAATCATGCGGCTTCGGTTTCCGTTTGCAGATATATACTTCCTCCTCGGGATTCTCGAGGATCCGGAAGCCCGCGCTGCGCAACATTGCTTCTGCACAGGCGCGATTGGGAATCCACCAGTTTGTCGGGTCGCGCGAATAGCTGTGCTCGACAAAATGCATGACGGGGTAGCCCGGCCTGTCGAAGATCTCAGTTTCATCGAAAGAATAATCTTTATCGAGCGGATACAAGTCTGTGTTTCCCCTCGTCAGCGATTGAAATACGAGGATATCCTTGACAGCGTGCTCATACAGCAGGTCCAGCGCCAGAAGAGGGTGGCGCAGGTGATAGAGAACGCCCATGAATAGCACGATGTCAAACTTCTCTTGCAGTTGAGGCACGGAGTAGACGTCCAACTCATGGAACTCGATGTCAGCCCCGCTCATCTGCGCGGCGAAGCGGGCCTGAGCCAGATAGCCCGGATCGGAATCGATGCCGACCACTTTCTTAGCGCCGCGACGCTTCATCTCAATCGAATAGAAGCCCGCGTTACAGCCGATATCCAGTACGGTCTTACCGGTAAGATCCGCTGGGATGGCGTGTTGAAACCGGCGCCACTTAAAGGAGGGATAGTCACCCAGGAAATGATTCGGAGCGGTCTGGACGCCTTGTATATCAAAGTTGTGAAACCAATCCCCCAATTCAGAAATACGAAGCCGAATCTCGTCCTGCGATATAGCTCGGCCGGTCAAAGTACACCACTCCTGGCCACAGTCTCCTCCCTGCCATGCTCACTCAGAATCCTCATCGTGTTTAGATATCTTTCCATGGTCCCCACATCCAGGTACGAAGTGCCCGCGCGATATCCAAACGCTTCGCCGCCTTGCTTTAGCCATGCGTTCACCAGCGTTCCGACGTATTCGTCGGCGCAGTTACGTTGCTTCCACAATTCGAATAGCTCCCGCAGCACCGCGCCAGGCATTTTGAAAGCGCCCCAAATCCAGTGGGAGCGCGCGCCCGGCTGCTTCACCTGAATTTCGATCACCCGGTCGCGGGCGTCCATCACGACAGCGTCAAAGTTCTCCGGCTGTTCCACTGGAAATAGCAGAAATGAGAGATGGCTGTCCGGCAAGGCACAAAGAGCGTCGGCGGGAAACCAGATCGTATCCGGCAACCCGATCATCACCGGGGCCGCCGGATCGATAAAAGGCATCGCGCGGAAAATGGAATCGCAAAGGCCGGTGGGCTGTGGTTGAACGGAGTAGCAGATCGCGGCCGAATGCGCCGAGCCGCCGTAATACTCGAGGATGTCCGATTTGCCGGGAGAGATGACAAAGCAAAGCTTCGTCGCGCCGCCGATTACCAGGCGTTCGATCAAATAATCGCTGACGGCGCGCGGCCGGGAGCCTGTGCCGTCAAAGCGTCCACCCAGCGGAAGCAACTCCTTCGAAAAAGCCAGCGGCTGAATACGGCTGCCTTTCCCGGCGGCTGGAATGATGCCCCACATGCTCAAATCAATTCCTGCGCCGATAGAACGCATGGCTGGAAGGCCAATTCCAAAATAGCTTCCAACTCGCTCGCCCTCGCATCCGCGGTGTGATCGGCCAACGTGCGTTCGCGGCCCGCTTGCGCAATCCGTTCCAATTCTTCCGGAGACCGCTCCAAAGCCCAGAGCACATCGCTGGTTTCTCTAGCCAGCAGGATCTCCGAATCGGCTTTGAAAAAGCACTCCAAACCCGCCCAAACATCGCTCACGACAGCCACGCCGCAAGCGGTAGCTTCAAACAGCCGCCCCGAAGGGCAATAGCCCATCTCCGCCATGGGGCCTCGAGTGACATTCAGCGTCAGCTTGCTGGAGCAATAGAATGCCGGGTGATCCGCGCTAGGCACGTGGCCGGAAAAGAAGATGTTAGGCTGCCATGGGAAGCTGCCGTCGTACTGCGCTCCTCCCAACAGGAATTTACGCCCCGGCAACCGCCGCGCGGGCTCAATAAACAGACTGTGTACGGCCGCGGCGCGATCCGGCGAATGGGTCCCCAAGTACGACAGGTCGGCCCGATAACGTTCCTCCGAGGCCACTGGCCGATGTACCGAGGGGTCCACGCTTCCATAGAGAGGCGCGACGTTTCGAGCGCCCAACCGGGTTTTCAGTTCATCCAGAGCGGAGCCGCCGGTGTAGCTAAGCACCAGATCAAAATCTCGCAGACCGCGCGGACCGATATAGTCGATCGGTAAACCCGAGCGCAGCCGGTTCAGTGTGACAGGTGTATCAAGATCGTAGAACGCGCGGATGGGCGCGGGCGAATCGAGTATCAACTCCGATGCCGCGATGCCGTCAGGACAATACGACGTGACGATCCCCACATCAGCATCTCTCATATGGCGCCGGGCGGCGTCGAGCGTTTCCGGCCAATCCCGATACAGGACCAGTTCCCCATTCCCCGGCATTTCAAAATAATCGCGATGAGCTGCGTAGTAGGAGACATCGCGCTCAAAGAAGATCACCGTGTGACCGTTTCGTGCAAGGGCCGCGCACAAGCCTCGCCACAGGGTCGCGTGCCCGTTCCCCCATGACGAGCTGATAGAGAGCCCGAAGATAACGATTTTCATAGAGGAATGTCTCCCGTCTCATTAACACAAAGAATGCGCGGGCCCCACTCGCCTGACTCAACAACACTGACTGAGGCGGGGCTGATCTCAAAGCGCAGCATCAGATCGATCGCGATCCCCAGAAAATGCGCCAGCAACGCGCGAAGCGGATCAGCATGGCTGACGATGGCGATACACTCGCCTGGATGCCGCTCCCGAAGACAATCGAGCTGCCGGACCATGCGGGCCTGAGCTTCTATCATCAGCTCTCCTGAGCGACAGCCGCTAATTCCAGGCGCGCGAACACCACTCCGGAACGCATTGAACCGCCGCCAATCTTTCCGCTGATCCAAATCCCGGATTGCCTTGCCCTCCCAATCACCCATCCGCAGTTCACCCAGCTCTTCCAGGTGATTTGGTTTCAGTTGATGCCGGCTTGCGATCGGCTCCGCCGTTTCCACCGCCCGCTCCAACGGACTCGAGTAGATTGCATGTATCCGAAGGCGGGCTAATCTCTGCGCCAGTTGCTCGGCCTGCGCCTTCCCCGCGCTGTTGAGATGCCAGCCCGGAAGGGAGCCCATGATCGATTTCCCGAGGGCGTCCGTTTCGGCGTGGCGTATCAACAGAAGCGTTGTCATCGATCTCCCTTAAATAGCCTTCCAACTGGACGGCCCGATGCTCAGGCGTATGCTCGGCCAGCACTCTTTGGCGGGCCGCCTGTCCGATGGCGATCCGTTGCGGGCCGGGCATTTCGTGCAGATAGCGCAACGTGTCCTCCGCGCTTTCCGCAATCAACACTTCTTTGCCGATAGTAAACAGGCGGTCCAGACCGTTCCACCAGTCGCTAATTACCGGAACGGCGCAGGCACCCGCTTCGAATAAACGGACGCTTGGGGAGAAACCCGCTTTCTTCATTTCGACCCGCGTGATATTTAGTGAAAATCGCTGCGCGCCATAGAACGCAGCGTGCTCGCGGGGAGAGAGATGGATTTCCCGTTCCACGTTGTCCGGCCACACAATGTCGTCCGGATACATCGGCCCTGCCACGGCAAAGCGGCCGGCAGGCCACTGGCGGGCCGCATCCAGCATCAGCGACTCCAACCCGGGCTGCCGGTCTTGGCTATATGTGCCCAAATAGCCCAGGTCCCAGGTAATCGATTCCTGCATCGGGCGATATTTATCGGAATCGACCGAGCAGTACAGAACGCGCGCCATGGGCGAGCCGTAGTGACCCTCCAGAAAATCCAGCGCCGGACCTCCCGTGAACGAGAGATACAAGTTGTAGCGCGGTATCAGCGCAGGCGTGATGTAATCGTGCTCCCCGTTCGCGAGTTGCGTCAGTGTGACGGGAGTATCGATGTCGTAAAACGCAGTTCGGCCGCGCGCCACCGACGTCACCCACTCGCCCACCCGCGCGCCTTCCCGGACGAAGGAGCCGACAATCACCAGCCTTGCCTCGCTGATAGCCTGTTCGAAGCGGCTGACCAGTTCGTCGAAGCTCTGATAGATCTCCGTCACCGCACCTTGCGGATGCGGCTCATCGCGGTTCTCCGCATACCAGGGCGCGTCTCGCTCCAGGAACAAGACGCGATGGCCTCGCCCGCCCAGTCCGCGGATCAGGCCCCGATAAGTCGTCGCATGGCCGTTGCCCCAGGAAGAAGTTACGGAGAGACCCAGGATGACAATGTCGAAAGATGCGGTCACGTTACAGTTGCTCCTGCCAGCACCTCTTCCACCTGCTCGGCGCGATGCTTATAGGTGTGCTCGGCCCTCACACGCCGATAGGCCGCCTTGCCGATTGCCTGGGCCGATTCCGGATTGAGCGAGCGCATGCGCTCGATCACCTCTTCGCCGCTGCGAGCAACCAGCACTTCTTTGTCTGGTTCCAGAAACATCTCGATGCCCTCCCACCAGTCTGTGATGACGCACGCGGCTGCACCCGCCGCTTCAAATACGCGAGTGGCCGGCGAGAAGCCATAGCGCGCCATGCTCTCACGGGAAACGTTCAGCACTGCGAGAGGCGTGCAGTTGAAGGAGTTGTGATCGCGGGTGTACACGTGGTCGAAATACCGGATATTCGCGCTCTTCGGCTTGTCGCCCCATCCGGCGCCTCCCAGCAGAAAGGCCATGTCCGGAAGCGCTGCCGCCGGTTTCAGGAAGAACTCCTCCACGCGGCCTTCCCGGTCTGGAAGCCGATTTCCTAAAAATGCAAGATCCCCGGAGAACCGGCTGTCTCGCGGCGCCGGGTAGTGCGTTTCCGGGTCCAAAGCGTTGTAGATAGGAACGCAAGTCTGAGCGCCCAGTGCAGTATACGCCCGAACTACCGGATTGCCTCCTCCGTACGTGAAGATCGCATCGTATCGTTTAATCAAAGGAGCAAACGGATCTTGCAGATTCCGATGAACGCGGTCGAGCGTGGCGGGCGCGTCAACATCCCAAAACACGACAATATTTGACGCGGTCTTCAGCTCCAGGAGCTCCACTTGCAGCAGTTCGTCGAACACACCTACGCCGCTGGCCTTCACGATTAGATCGGCGCCCTTCGCATTGGCGATGGCTCTGCGCGCTGCTTCTTCCGTGGCTGGATACACAACGACTTTCGCCCAGGGCGGATCGTCCATATCCCGATGCTGCTGGCGTTCATACGCATCCGGCTCGTAGAACGTGATTTGATGCCCGCGCGAATGCAGGGCGCGAATCATTCCGCGGTAATACGTTGCCGCGCCATTCCAGTACGCCGACACCAGACTGGAAGCAAAGAACGCGATACGCACTTTAGGCCGCTGCCTCCCGCAACGTGAGTGCGAATAACTGATCTACGCGATGCGCGCAGGTGTGCCGGTTTTGGATTGTCTCCAATCCGCGTGCGGCAAGATCTCCCGGATCCGATAGCACTCTACCTATCTGTGCGGCCATCTCGCCGCCGTCGCGCGCAAACAGGAAATCGACGCCAGGCCGAAACAGGTTTTCGCAATCCTGCCAAGGCGCGGAGATCAGCGGTATGCCACAAGCCATCGCCTCAAACGGCCGAATCGTGGGAATGCCCGGCAGCGCAGTCGCGTACGGGCGGCGCGGCACGTGCACCGTCATGCGAAAACGGGCGAACACCTCGGGCACGCGATAGTTTGGAAGCCATCCTTTATATTCGATTCCGGCGCGCGCTAATTCCTCCAGAGCATGCGGAGGGTACCGCACTCCGTACACACAAGCCTTCAACCCGAGCCTCCGCACCGGCTCGATCAGGAACTCGCGCAGTTCTTCGGCACGCTCATCATCGCCCCAGTTCCCGATCCAAACCAGATCGCCATCCCTGCCAGTAATCCGGCGCGGATAGAACACCCGCGTATCCGCAGCCTCATGCCAAGTCCATGCATTACACGCCAATCCCCGCTCCAGGTAAATAGCGCGGATCACGGCGCCATAGGCCAGTACGCCATCATAGTGCCGCAGATCGTACGCAGCCATCGATGGAGGCGCCGTTACGCTGCGATGATGCGTGTCGTGGAAGAAAAGCTGGTAAGCGCCTTTGTGCGCGCGATGCCGCCCAATGCGCGCGACCAAATCCGGATCGTTCCATTCATGTACCAGCCCCACGTCCGCGTCTTGCAGCGCGTCATCCAGATCCAGGGAAGACAGATCGTACAAGGTGCTTCGCAGCAGCGGATATGCCTGCTCAAAATCCAGAACCGGAGCAGAACCGTGCTCACTTATCAGGTTCTGGCGGCTCCATCCATCGGTGGGCTCGTAGATGCGTACGTCGATTCCCCGCGAGATCAACTCGGTTGCCACCCCGCGGAGAAAATGCGCGTTGCCGTGGTTCCAATCCGAAACCAGCGAATGAGTGAAGATCACGAAGCGCAAGCGTAGCTCTCTTTCATCGCCACTTCGTACGTAGCTAGATAAGCCGAGGCCATCCGCTCCGGCGTGAACGCGCGTGCTCGCTCCAGACTCTCGCGCGCCAATTCTTCCCGCAATGGCGGGTTTGCGATTAAATCCTGGCACGCCGCTGCGAGAGCTTCGGTGTCTTCTGGCGGAACCAAGATCGCTGCCCCATCCCAGAGTTCTCTCAGACTGGGGATGTCGCCGAGCACCAGCGCGCATCCGGATAATGCCGCTTCCAGCACCGATAGACCAAAGGGTTCGTATCGGGCAGGCAATACATAAATCGCCGCCCTTGCATACCAGCCGGCTAACGTATCCGAGGAGAGCTGGCCTAACATCCGGCAACCATCCACCGGCCCCGAAGCGCTTCCCGCCAGATACACGGGCCAGGGGAGTTGCGGTGCAGCGTTAGCAACTGCTGCTATGTTCTTTGCCTCGTCCCACAGCCGCCCGGCGGTAAGCAGAAAGGGGTCTTTGATGTCCACGTGAAAGCGACTGGCACGCCGTCCATTCGGAATCACCCGGAACGACTCGCTCTCCACGTCGATTCCATAGTTTTCGCCTAGCGTGCAAAGCATTGCGTGCGAGGGGGCGGTGATTGCGTTCACCGATGTCAGAGCAGCCTCGACAACACGGCAGTAACGGTTCCAAGCCGGCGGTAGCGGCGCATGCTTCACCGCGGACCACCAGGAAGCCATGCAGGAATGAGCGGTGAGAACCACGGGAGTCCGCCATGGCAGCGCCCCATGCCCAAAAGAATTAAGATGCACCACGTCCGGCGCATACTCTTTTTCCAGATCGAGCAGCCACTTTCCGGATTCCTCGACATCCTGCCAAGGGCTGTCCATCCATTCGAGCTTCCAATCGCTGGCCAGCAGAGTCAGCGTGGGGATTTCCGCTGCTTCCAATCGTTGTGCTTTACTGGGCTCGCCGCCCAGTGCCGCCAGGATCACTTCTACCTTCTGATCGCCCAGAGCCTCGGCAAGCTCCATCGTGAAATTCCAAACTCCGCCCACGGTGTCGCCAGTCATCAGGACGCGCTTTGTGGCACAGGCTTTCGAGCCTGTGTTGGTTTGCCTCAAAGTGCAACACAGACAGGAATGTCTGTGCCACTTGTAAGCTCTAGCTGGACCAGGGAAGCAGGCTGCTGTTCCTGAACGTCGCTGAACTCATCGAACCGGTTCAAGTAAAAGCTGTGAGCCCGCTCCCAGGCTCGGTCGTCCGGCACGCCCCAGCGCCGCGTGTAATCCGGCGAACCCGGATAGGGAAACAGTGGAACCGGTTTGTTGGCCCATACGCCATGCTGCTGCAGCTCCGCGCGCCAGGCTTCCACCTCATCGGGATCGTCGTCCTTCGAATCCAAAAGATTGGCCTGCACGAACGGTACGCGCTGCTTGGCATAGATCAGCCGCTCGCTGATTTCAGCCGTCGAGATCTTGCACTTTTTGTCTAACAAATCTCGCCCGGACTCCGTGATGCTTTCGACTCCGGCTTCGATGGAAACACATCCCGCTTCGCCCAGCAGATCGATCATCGGCTTGCTCCACAAATCGATGCGGGTCTGGATGCCGAACTTGATATGGCGGGAGCGGATCAGCTCGAGAACATCGCGATAGGCGAGAAAAATCTCGTCGATGAAGTACACGTATTCGATGCCATCGGTAATCAGGCCGTCCAGCTCTTCTGCAATCACGGGCAGCGGACGCCGGCGGAACAAGTTCCGGAAATTGTCCTTCGCGCAGAACGTGCAGTGATAGGGGCAGCCGCGCGAGGTTTCCATCTCCGCGCCTGGCCCAGCCGGGGGAGCTTCAAAGCGGTGGTGATGATGCGCATGCCGCACGATCGATTCCCGGCCCCAGCGGATTGCGGGCAAGGCCGTCATATCGGAAGCGTGGGTACCGCCTTGCACGCGAACTTCGCCGTCCGCCCGGTAACAGATGGATTCCAGGTCTTTCCACGAGCCCGCCAATTGCGGCAGGATCTCCTCGCACTCTCCCAGGATCACCACGTCCGCTGCCGTCTTCATCAACGTGGCGCGGGGAGTGGTGGACGCATGCGGCCCTACACATACCAACGTTCCGCCTATGTCGCCGATTTCGCGCATCAGTTGCCGCGGAATGCGCAACTCGGGTGGAGCGCACCGCCAGAAAAGATAGCTGGGCGCCGTCGTGACTACAGAAAAATCGGGCTTGAACCTGCTCACCCGCTCGCGTATTTCCGCAGCCGTCAACCGCTCCAGTTGCCCGTCTACAATCTCCACCTCATGGCCAGCTCGTTCGAGAAGAATTCTGGCGTAACCGAACTCCAGCGGGAGATGCGGCTCCCGGCAGCCAAAGTAAATACTGTTCTCAAAGCTCCAGGCTGGGTTAATGAGTGAAAATCGCATGGAATCCTCCATAGGCGGGAATCTGGGGGAGAGTGGGCAATCCCCGCGTCTCCAGCAGCCAGCGGTAAAGGCGCTGTACGCCCTGATCGACGTTCACCTTCGGCGCCCAGCCCGTCGCTAATTTGAATTTGCGAGTATCGGAAACATAGTAGCGCTGGTCCCCGGGACGCCATTCCTGCATGCGCACCCTCGGTTTATCCCCGTTTAGAGCTTCCATTAATTCCAGCAGGTCGAGCAGGCTGATCGTGTTTCCCAAACCGCCTCCGATGTTGAATGCCTGTCCCGAGAGAGTATGGATGTTCGATTCGGCAAGCAGAAAGGCATCCACCAGATCGTCTATGAACAACAGATCCCGCACCTGCATCCCATCTCCATAGAGGGTGACAAGTTTCTGTTCTAGTGCGCGGATCAGGAAGTGCGCCACCCAGCCCTGATCCTCGGTCCCATTCTGGTGAAGACCGTAGATACAGCTCATTCGGAACACGACGGCGGAAATGTCGAAGGTACGGGCGTAGTCCAGCACATACTGGTCCGCGGCGCCTTTCGAACAGCCGTAAGGGCTGTGAAAATCCAGGGGCCGTTGTTCACTGATGCCCGTACGAAGAGCGGCGTCGAGCGGCTGATAGCGCTTTCCATTGTGCTGCAAGGCCAAGTCCGGCAGTCCGCCATAGACTTTATTGGTAGAGGTGAACAGCAGCGGCGGAGGATTGTCGGCCGCGCGGATAACCTCCAGTAGATTGAGAGTGCCTCCCACATTCACATCGAAATCGTGCCGCGGATCGGTGAGGCTGGTAGTCACCGCCACTTGCGCCGCAAAATGAAAAACCTGTTCGGCCGAGCGGACTGCGGTACGCAAGGTTTGCGGGTCCCGCACGTCGGCAATCTCTACGTGAAGACCCTTCTCGTGGGTCTCCCGAAGCCATGCCAGATTCCGGTCCGCGCCGGGACGGGATAGGTTGTCGTAAACCAACACGGAACGGCCCGACGAGAGCAGCCGGTCGGCGAGGTTGGTCCCGATAAACCCCGCACCGCCAGTGATAAGCACGTGCTTCTTGCGCACGCCATTACGGGTACGCAGGCGGACATTCTCCGATTCCCGCACCGCTTCCAAGCCACCCTCCGACCAGATGTCGAACAAGAGCTTTGGCCTGCCATCGGCGCCTTTTAAGCCGTAGTGATATTCACGCTCGTCCGAATGAAAAGAGTCCACGGCAGACTGCTGCGGATGGTTGTCGTGCGCTCCATACCAGTACATCCGTTCCACCGGCGCGTTCACCGCGTCGATGAGCGCGCTCACCTGGGCTCGCTCGTCTCCACGCCAGGTGGAGAAGCCGGTTTGAGTGATCCAGATTTCAGCCTTCACGTCGAACCGGTCCAACCGCTCGCGCACCTCTCCGGTTTCGGTTGCCCAACCACGCCAGGGGACCTCCGCCGTGCTGGGAAAGCCTTGCACGCCGACGGCATCAATGTAGTCCAATACACCCCGTTCGTGCATTAGAGTGAGCCAGTCCAGATCGGTGGGCCACAGTCCGGGAAGGACCGTCTTCTTGCCGCGGGTACGAATCCAGTAAGCGGCGCCTCCGATCATTTCGCTGAAAATACGCCAGCCCGGATCGAGACGCGTATCCCATTCATGCAGGTCGTTGGGACGGTTCCAGAGTTCAATCCAATCGAAGAAGCCGCCAAAGCGGGTGATCATGACGTCGATGAAATCCGCGTAAGTCTTGGGCACTAACGGCGGCGACGAGAACTTCGGAACCACGCCCAAGGAAGGCGGCGTGTACACAAAACACGGCAAAATCTGGACGTCCCGCGCAAGACGAGGAAGCAGCCACGCATACCAGCCGTCCCCTTCCGAGGTGTACCAATCGGCCCAGCAGATGCCGATTCGCAGGTCATGAATGCCGAGCCTGCGGGCATCCGCCAACACCGTCTCGACCCGTTCGTACTCGCCAGGCCGGAACCATTCGACTAAACCAATTTTCGGACCGTGCCCATTCGATGAAACCGCGGCCGGGTCGCGCCTCATGCCATTAGTCCGCGAACCGCCAACTCCGCACGGGCATCCATTGCCCGATCGATTGCGGTCTGGCCTTCGAGCCACTTGGCGAGGTCCGCGAGGCCGCTCTCGAGTGACACTTGCGGCTCCCAGCCCAGTACTTCCCGCGCCAGAGAGATATCAGCAAAGCAGTGCCGGATGTCGCCCGCTCTGTATTTACCCGTGATCTCCGGCTCCAGATCGCTCCGGCCAATTGCTTGGATGGTTCGCGCCGCCACGTCTTTTACCGTCATCGCTCTTCCACTCGAGATGTTGAAAGCCCGTCCGGCTGCAGCGGGTGTTTCAATCGCCAGGCGGCAGGCCCGGGCGACGTCGTAGATGCTCACAAAGTCCCGCTTCTGCAGACCGTCCTCATAAATAAGCGGAGCACGATCATTGATTACGCGGGATGCAAAGTTGCTCAGCACCCCAGTATAAGGGTTGGACAACGCCTGGAAAGGGCCATACGTGTTGAAAAAACGAAGCGCCACCACCGGTATCTTATAAGCTGCCCCGACGATAAGAGACATCCGCTCCTGATCGTATTTAGAAAGCGCGTACACCGAGGCCAGTGCCGGCTGTTTGTCCTCAGGCGTTGGCATCGGGATGAGAGGCTCGCCAAGTTTATCGAGCACCTCCCACACACCCATCCTTAGTTGAACGAGCGGGCGGTCCGCGGCGCTCCGAACATTGCCCGCGGAATCGCGATACAGCCCCTCGCCGTAAATACTCATGCTCGAGGCCACCACCAGGCACTCTACGGGGTGTGTGCTCAGCGCCTGCAGCAGGGTTGCGGTGCCCAGATTGTTCACACTCGTATACTCCGCGATCTGATACATGCTCTGGCCGACACCGACCAGGGCTACCAGGTTCACCACGGCGTCGATATTCTTCAGCGCTCCCGCCACGGCGCCGGAATCGCGTATATCACCGACAATCAGTTCGACCTGGTTATCCAGGTAAGACGGTTTTTGCCGGTCTGGGCCGTGCACCTGCGGAACGAGACTATCTAGCGCGCGAACCCGATGACCCTGCCTCAGTAGCTCTTTTGATACGTGCGCACCAATGAATCCCGCCCCTCCGGTAACGAGAACGTGCATGTTTGTACCTCATCCCCAAGACTCTATCACGCAAGGTTAGTTTCATTTAATCAGTGTGTGGCGTGGTGTTACACAAAAGTTACCTTAACAATCGCTTAGTTACTCGATTAACGACGCCGCCCCAATCTCCGGGACTGGTTTGGCGAAGCAGGCGCATAGAAGAGTACCAGGGACTGTCACACCGATCCAGCATCCAACGCCAGTCCGCGGCATGAGGCAGCAAAGTCCACACGGGCCTTCCGAGAGCGCCCGCAAGATGAGCGACCATGGTGTCAACGGAAATCACCAGATCGAGTTTCGCAACAACAGCCATAGTGTCAACGATGTCTCCCGCCTCGCTTTCGGCGTCAAGGACGGCTTCCCGATGCGCAAACGCGCGGAGTTGCCCAGCTTCGGGTCCTCTTTGAAGAGAATAAAGAGCCAAGCCAGGGATACGCGTCAGGGGCTCGAATAGATCCAGAGGTATCGATCGGCCCGGATTCCACGATCCAGCCGCCCAGGCAATACCGATTTTTAAGCGATCGCAACCGGCCGAAACCCGCTCAACTGGAGAACGAAGATACCCACGTCCGCTGGGAATCGTGGATTGGGTCGTACGGAATACATAGGGCAGATCGGAACACTCCATCTCGTAATCGTAATCCGAACCATTTAAAGGAGAATCGACCGAAATGGCTTCGTCGATTCCAGAAATGAACGGGCACAGCGGAAGAAGCCGCGAGGGCGCGTATACGGTCAGGTGATCGCAATGTTCCCGTAGCTCACGTGCATATCTTAAGAACTGGATTGCATCTCCGAGACCGCGCAAACAGCGGATGAGCAAGCGCCCTCCAGTAACGGGCAGTGTTCCGCGAAACGAAGCACCAGTTTGGTCGCTTTCCTTCCACGCCCGCTCGAAATTCCCCAACAGCATCCAACTGGACCACCGCTCGAATGCATTGGTTGTGGGGTCTGCTCCGAGCTCGATGGCTTTGAGGAAGCACACCAGGGCTTCCGTAATCTCCCGCCGTTGATAATGAGCTTCACCCAGTGCACTAAGTGTGTCCGCCACCTTGACAGGAAATCCCACGCTCCGCGTCATACTTGAGATATGGGAGCCATGGATCAAAGTAACATGCCATTGTCGGCGGAACATAATATCGATACCGTCATTGAGCTAGAGGAGCAGAGCCGAAGAGATAGGAACTTGGCGGACCGGCTCTCGGATGCAATCGCCACTTTCGTCGGCAGCATCAGTTTTGTTGCTTTGCATTTAGTGTGGTTCGCGGTATGGGTGTTCCTGAACGCTGGAATGATCCGCTTCGATCCTTATCCGTTTGCCTTGCTTTGCATGATCGTCTCGCTCGAAGGTGTTGTCCTTTCCACGTTCGTGTTAATCAAGCAGAACCGGATGAGCCAACGGTCGGATCAACGTAACCATCTGGATTTACAAATCAATCTGCTGGCCGAGAAAGAAATCACAAAAGTGCTGCAGCTACAGCTCCTGATCTGCCGCCATCTGGACATTAAAGAAGCGGACGCGGATAAAGAGGTTCTCGAGTTGAGCAACGTCACGGCCGTGGAAAACCTTGCCCGTGAACTCAACGAAAAGCTGCCAGACGACCGCTAGGACTGAGTAGTACAGGCATTCTTGCCTGTGTTGCACTTAGGACCAAGAACCCTGACGTTTTCAATCCAGTTTTGCCCGGCGCTACCCTGCCGGCAAATCCTAGAACGAATCGCGCTCCGCCAGCGTTCACATAGCAGAAGGCTGAAATCTGAGGCGCTTCGATTGCTAACCGTGGCAGTAGACCGGCCAAATAGCGAGAGTGAAGCCGGCCTGGTTGACGCGTGCAAGCGTGGCGATCTGGGCGCGTTCGAGCATGTCTATACGATTCACTCCAGCCGGATGAAGAGCATCGCGTTTCATTTGCTGGGAGACCGGTCCGATGCCGAAGATGCGGTGCAGGACGCGTTTCTTCGAATCTACCGGGCTCTGGCGGGGTTCCATGGCGAGTCGGGTTTTCAGTCGTGGATGTACAGGATTCTGATTAACTGCTGCTACGATGCCGGCCGCAAGCGGAAGAGGCAGCCAGAGACGGAGCTCGGCTTTGAGCACACCGCCGTCTCGAGCAACGTGCCGCTTCAGATCGAGCTGCGGCGCGCATTGGCGAAGATCCATTCGGGCCACCGGATGGTGTTCTGGTTATTTGAGGTGGAAGGGTTCCGGCATTCCGAGATTGGGAGCATCCTCGAGATTCCCGAGGGTACTTCCAGGAAGTGGTTGTTTGAGGCGAAAAGGGATTTGAAACGTTTGCTGATGGAGGCGCGGGCATGAAATTCGAGTGCAAGGATCTGGAGCGCGCGCTCGAAGTCCCGGAGTTGATGCCTGATGCGCGGGAACACGCCCGCGACTGTCCTGGCTGCCGGCGGGAGTTGTGGGTTTGGGCGGAGATGTCACGGATCGCGAGTGGGCTCCGGGACGAGTGGGAAAGCCCCGAACTTTGGACCCGAGTACGGCAATCGCTCGATGCTGAACCAAAACCCAAACAGGTGCGCCGATGGGATTGGCGCTTGATGGTTGGCGTGGCGGCCGCCCTGCTAATAGCTGCCAGCGCGGCGCTCTGGTATCCGATGCTCCCTCATCCGGCCCGCCCCGCTCAGACCGATGAGGCGTTCTTAACCGATCAGGCTTTGAAGCAAGTGGAGCAGGCCGAGTCCAGCTATGCGAAATCGATCGAGAAGCTGTCGCATGTCGCGGAGTCGAAGCTGCAGGGTACGCAAGCTCCGCTCGCGGCGGCTTACAAGGAAAAACTGGTGATGCTGGATTCGGCCATCGCGGAGCTGAAGACCACGGTCGATCAGAACCGGTTCAATGCCAAGTTGCAGGCGGAACTGGCGGCTCTCTACAAGGAAAAACAACAGACACTGCAGGAGATCTTACAGCGTGAACAAAAGAATTGAGAAGATGGCCCGGCGAGCCGTTTGCTGCTTTGTGCTTTGCTTTGGCTTCCAGGCTCTCGCGCGGGAAGAGTACACGCGAAACTTCGACAAAACGACACCGCTCGCGGCTGGCCAGCCTGTGCGCGTCCAGCACAGGCTTGGCGACGTGACCATCCGTACTCAGTCGAAACCGGAGGTGATTGTCCATGCGGTGATTCGATCTTCAGCTTCGGATATGGCGGAGGCCAAGCGCTTTGCAGATAGCATTCGCATCGAAGTGCAGCCTTCGGGCTCGGCAGTTCTCGTCGAAACGCAGTACCCGAAACAGGAACTGGGCGGATTCCTGGGGCTACGTAACATTTCTTATTCAGTGAATCTGGACATCACAATGCCAGAGACGGCGCCGCTCGAAGTGAAGAACAGCTTCGGGGCAGTGACGATAGCGGACCTGAGGGCGAGCGGTGACATCACGACCTCACACGGAAAGCTGCTCTTCCGGAATGGCCGCGGGTCACAGAAACTGGAGAACTCATTTTCGAGCATCGAAGTCGCAGGCAACTCCGGCGATATGACCTTGTCGAACAACAATGGGACAGTAGATGTCAGCGACGTATCGGGCACGATCAACATCAAGAACCGTTTTGCCAAAGTTACCGTCTCGCGCAGTGGCGGCGGGACGATCGTGAGCGGCAACGGCCAGGTTCGAGCCTCCAACATTGCAGGCGCTCTTCGAATCACGAACTCATTTGGGCCGGTGAACGCGGATACTGTCAAAGGCAATCTGACCGTAAATAACCAGAACGGCGAGGTAGAGGCAAACGCCGTCACCGGTTCTGCTGAGTTGAATACGAGCTTCGGAGGGGTGCGGTTTTCAGACGTCAGTGGTCAAGTTTCCGTTCGGGCTCAAAACTCGACTGTAAAAGGGCGGAACGCCGGTGACTTGGCTACAGTCGAAAACTCATTTGCCCCCGTGGAGCTGTCCGGGATTCGTAAAGGCGCAAGAGTGTTATCGAAAAATGGCGCCGTGACGGTGGTGGACATTGGCGACGATTTGACGGTCCGAACGAGCTTCGCGGCTGTGCACGCCGATCGCATCGGAGGAGCCGTTGACGTCGAGAATCAAAACGGCTCAGTCGATGTCGCAATGAATTCGCATCCGGGCTGCCGCCCCGTGACAATACGATCGAGCTACGCAGGATTGCGCATCCATGTTCCGAGTGACGCGAGCTATGCCGTCGCGGCAAAAACGTCATACGGGCAGATACACTCCGATTTTCCGGTGTTGGTCCAAGGCGCGCTGGGCGGAGATTCTCTTAGTGGAAAGATCGGCAACGGCTCGTGCGTTATGCAACTAAACAACCAAAACGGCAATATTGAGATTCTGAGAAATCACTGACCGGCGCTATTGACTAAGCAGCTTTCCGATCTTCTCAATTTCCGATTTCACGCCATCGAGACCTCTGTTGCCGTAGACGATCTGCGACCGCTCGGCGCTCAAGTGATTAAGCACAACGTTCAGGAAATTGTTGTTGTAAACCGCCGCATCCGCAGCCTTGAAACCGAACTCCGGAGCCAGAGCAGCCAGCATCCGCTCCACATCGCTCGCGGCAGGGCCGGTAAAGCTGAAGTCAAAGCCGGAAAGGTTGTGGATCACATACTCAACCAGCGTATTCGGATAGGCGCCCAACTGCCGGACTGCGGCGAAGTGCAGCCACCGCCTGAGTCGCGCTGAAGATATCGCCCGCAACCGGGTCGATTTGGGCCAGGATGGACGCTGTGCGAATCCAACTCACAACCTTCGCTTCCTGACCGTTCGTTCGAACAGCGTACGCCGAGGCCAGGCTGATCACGTATCCGGGGGAAGTCCGCGCTTGATCGCTTCGGCAATTCCCAGAATGTGGTGGGCGCCAGTTTGCGGCCGAGATTGGGCTGATTAGGCCGTGTGTTGTTCGTCTTGTGACCGGAGCTCGGAGACGAAAAGAGCGCGAAGAAACCAAGGCCATCACGACCACGCCGCCTGCCAGCATCGTGAATGCCTTGGTGCGGTCCTGCTGCTTATTGATTCGAATCGTTGCGTCCGGTTCCATAGGCGGATCCTCCTCGAAAACTGCTGATGCCAAAACCGATGGGGCGAGTGCCAGCTTGTGCACTGCCCCGAATCGGCGACTTGCAAAAAAGTTTCGCTCGACTGCTTGAACGAGGGGCGTTCAAAGATCACCACTCCGCCCGCGCGTTGTCCC
Source organism: Bryobacteraceae bacterium (assembly GCA_051000095.1). Classification (GTDB taxonomy): domain Bacteria; phylum Acidobacteriota; class Terriglobia; order Bryobacterales; family Bryobacteraceae; genus JBBSHP01. The sequence goes on from JBPCOQ010000071.1 coordinate 24,037, forward strand.
GCACCCAGTTGAACTTGCGGCGGCATGATCTCGATGGCGTGATTTGCCGGATTCTTGACGGAAAAGGGGACGACCACTTCCCGGCCCTGCTCGATTACCTCACTCACCCCGGCTTTAACGCGCTGCCAGGCATCGATTTCTCCGGGTTTCTGCCCATACAGCTCGGTAAAGGAGCGCTCTTCTGACGCTCCAGCAATTTGTCCAATGTCCCCGACGCCGCTTCCAGCGCTGGTCTGACCGTTTCAAGACTTGCTGTCCTGATCGCATTCCCGCTCTCCCCGGCCGTCACAGGGAACATTAACGTTTCGGGGCCCTTCAACTCGGAGGTAATCCTTGACCTGCTGCTGCACGGCCGCGTTTTCCCCGTTACTAACCAGAAGAAGATTCAGTTGACGTCCGCGTGTCGTTGTAATGAGCAGGTTCGCTTGAGCCGGTCCACTGTTACAGGCTTCACGGTGACCATCTCGGGCTCGTGCTCGGAGTGCTCGGCCCGGAAATTCTCGGCCGCATCCGGACCGAGGCCGCCATTCTTGGAACGAGTCGCAGGGTGTTTTCGGGATTCCCGAAGTACCTGATTCCTGGCCAGAGGCACGCCGACGATGCAGAAAACACAAACACATGCGCGGGAATGAGACACGTTATCTCCTTACTTTCCGCCGCAGCCGCAGATCGCCATAGAAGAGTGAGTTCAATCGGGAAAGGTACGCCACGCCGCCGCGAACGTTCTCGTGGATCCAAAATGGATGCGAGACTCCGAACTGTTGTGCGGTGGCTGGCATCGACTGCATTAGCCCCATCGTGCGCGCGCCGCGCATAGCTGCTCCTCGCTCTCGGTTTCGATCTCCTGAACTCTGTGGGCGTAATGCTTCACGTCCTGCATTAAGCTCTCAAATCCATCCCGTAGCAACAGTCTCTTTCGGTCCGGTTCCGTTTTGGCGATGAGCGGCAACAAGACATCCCGCAGGTCCGTGGTAATCTCGCGCACGCCGAGGATACGCAGAGCTTCGGCCAAATTCAGCATTTCCGCGATGGATGGCGGTTTCTCCAGGCTGTATCCTCGAAGGGCCCGCCCGAAACCAGCTAATTGCGCGCGGATTTCCGGTGGCCCTCCGAGCTCCGCAACTCCAGAATTCGCGTTTCTCTTTCAACGGTCGGATGTTCGAATCGAAGATAGAAGCTGCGGCAGCGAAGAGGATCGCCGATGCGCCGCACCTCATTGGACGTCAGCACCACAACGGGCTACTTTTTGCCTGGATGGTACCGACTTTGGCAATCGAGATCTGCCACTCGCTCCAAATTTCGAGAAGCTCGGCTTCGAACTCCTCGTTTACCTTGTCGATCTCGTCGATCAGCAGGACGCAAGGCGGCTCATACAAAAGCGCCCGCAACAGCGGATCTTCCTGGAAGAAATCGAGCGCGGGCCGATCCCGGCGGAGAGCGGTCCCGCTCCCGCCTGGCGTGGCGTTTTGAATTTCGAGGAACAGGCGTTGCAAAGATTCGTCGAACTTGCCGATAGCCTTTTCTTTATTGACAACCTCGTAGCACTGGAGCCTTGCAGCGTGACGGGGTCGATCACGTACCGGGCGCTGGCCAGCTTATCCGACAGATCTTCCATGGACTCGAACATGCCCTCTCCTCAAAGCACCAGATGCCGGAAATTCGGCAGCGTTCGGAAGGGCTCCTTCGGCCAGGAAGGAGCGCTCCCCTCAAATTTGATTCGCGTTTCATCCAGACTTCCAAGGAAGTTGCCCGCCGTCTTCAGGTAGCCGATCGGGGAAGGCTCAAATCCCATGAGCCGCGCACAGGTCGCATCGGCGGCCACCAGATCGTCCGAGACCACGATGCGATTCAGCTTTCGCGGATTGCCAAGCAGTGGCCCGTCTCCCTCCATCGCCAGGATTCCATCGGCGATGACGAGGTGGATCGGAACCGTTGCCGCGATATCGACGATGCTTCGATCGATTCCGTGCCAATGCAGAATGTTTTTTGGCCACCCAACTTCACTCCCGGGATGACGCCGAATAAGTTTTTCAGAGAGAGGGTCGCGCCCGCCCCATGGTGAGTTTTCACTTTTGGCATCGAGACGACGATATCTGCAGCCAGCACCGTTTGGGACGGCCAGAGATGGATGAGTCCGCTTAAGGTGGTCTTCAGAGGAATCCAGGAAAGTGCGTCTGGATTCAAGTCAACAAATCGCACTCCTGCGGAGTAGAGTGCCGTCCCGAGAGCTGTGGACATGAGAATGGCCTCCGGTGTCTCGTTGATGCCCCAGACCTTCTCCGACGAATACCTGTCTCGCTCCTAGAGACAGAAAACACCGCGCCGCGGCCGTGATGAGTGCGGGATGCGTATTCACCGGTCCTGGAAGATCTTCCACCGGAAGCAGGCGCTCCGCGAGGCGATCTTCGTAGCTATCGGCTTCGATTACCGCGACGCGCGACTCCGGCCTCCGACGATCGCGAAGCCTTGCGTCGTTCAGCACCCGGCCTGCTCCGATCGCACTCATGCCCGCGCAGGCCCCTGCTGCCGCGAATTGGCGCCAGCCAGGATTCATGCCAGCACCTCGAACGGATGAATCATTTCGCCGCACCGCAACGCGAGGATCGCGAGAGCCAGCGTGAAGTTGTCCGCGATGTTCTCGCGTTCGTTAACTCGGTTCCATAATTTGGCCTTCAGCGCCTGAATGCTACGACCGTAGAGAAACAGAGTCAGTACCGACCACGAGAGAGCCTCAATCGAAGATTGGCGGTCCGCAGCCCGGTATAGCCAATCCACACTTCTGACCGTCTCTGCGGATGGCATTCCCTGGAGGCCAAGCAGGGCCACCGCAGTCGGCTCGATATGGGGCGGAAGAGCGGAGCCGTAGACAACCGGGTTGCCGGCATTCCAGCCGCCTTCGATGCATCTCCGGTCGAGCAGCATGGATGTGCCGGTCTTTGTGCGGTCGGTAGCCCGATGCTCCGGTTTGCAGTTGGTCCATTGCTTGAGCACTACGATGGTAAGAGCGGTCGGGATCACCCAGCTGGCAGCGCCCAAAAACCACGGCCATCCAAATTGCTCCGGATCGATGGGCGCCGCGCGTTCGGTCCATTTGAATTTCCACTTCCAGAACCAGTGCGCTTCTTTTCCGCGCGCCTGAAGCAACCACTCGATTGCTCTCGATCGGGCTTCCGCTCCCCTCTCGTAAAAACCGAGAGCACTGACGGCCAGGGCAGTCGCCCAAGAAGATTCCCTATCGCCGGGAATCACGGGCCAACTGCCATCCGCCAATTGCATCTTCAACAGAGCGTCGGGATCCAGATGGTGCGCGTAGAGAGGATCGGACCGCAAAGCCAAATACGCGAAGCAGGTGGGCTCGATCGCGCCCTGGCGCATTCCCGTCCAGCTCCAAAGCCCGCTGGATAGCCGGCGCGACAACAAGAGTTCCGGGAGGCTTTCGCTGAGCACATGAAGATTGTGCCCTGCGTTTTCGGTCCGGTCAAACGTGTGCCGCGAGCGTTCAAGAGGCGTGGACGCACTTCTTTGACAGAGTTTTGAATCCGTCGTAACTAAGAGCATGCGCATCTGGCGTATTCTTTTTCCGGATTCCTGGAGGCGGCAGCGACCGGCCGATTCTTTGGGCGTAGCTGATGAGCTGGCCTACGAAGCGCGCGTGGCAAGCGATGCGATTCGTTTTGCCATCAAGCAACTGGAGCGCGAACTCCCGGACGAAGCGCGGCAGGATACTGCCTTGTTATTGCTCGACGCGCTCGATCGACTGGCCCGCGCCCAGCGCCATTTCCGGATCGGACGAGTAGCGATCGACGGCGCCCGGCCCCTGTCGAGTGAACTCTCCGCAATGAAGGACGCCCTGAAGCTTACGAATCCGTTTCCGAAACATTATTTTTCCAGCCGCGCTCACGAGTCACCCCGATGCGCTTGGATCGGCCAAGCTGGCGAGGTGATCCCATGCGTGCTGTTGCATTCCAATCCCCCGTGGACCGCAACCTCTCGATGCGCTCGACCAGTTGCTTTACTCAGACCGGCTCCTCACCGCAAAAGAAGTAGCGCGTCTGTTATCGATCAGCGAGAAGACGGTCTACAGTTACATCGAAGGGCCTGATGCCTTATTACAAGATTCAGTCGTCGGTGCGTTTCCGGGCGAAGGACCTGAGCCGCTGGCTCAGCCAGCACGGATACGCACCGCGCTGAAAATCCGTCGGCACGGCTCGCCGCGCCCGCGTTCCATCTTCCCCCAAACCCACCCCCAGACTTTCCTTTTTGTCGCCACCGCTCTGAGTAGTCGCGCGGACAGCGTTTTCCAATCTTGAGATGAGCCTGAAGGACAAGAGTAACAGGCGGGATTGATTCTCCTTTCGTTTTTGATTTTGATAGGGATAAACAAAGCGTGGGAAAGTGGGAATCCTGCTTTTGGA
>JBPCOQ010000077.1:0-11933 GCA_051000095.1 Bryobacteraceae bacterium
CGGTTCCCGCCTGAAACAATCGGGCATGTTCTGGACCGTCCGTGGCGCTAACTCGATCATCGCCCTCCGATGTTGTCATCTCAACGGCCGCTTCGAGGACTATTGGGAATCTCGCCGCGCCGCTTGACTTCCACTTCTATGTCGCACACCCATCCGGCAGTCGCGTGCCCGGCTCTCACAGACCGCCGGGGAGCGCCGCGCAGATTTACGATGGACTCGACATACTGACCGGCGGGAACACGTGCGCGGAATCCCCAGTGTCCCGATGCGAAGGCCACGCGCTGCCCCGTGATTTCGCGCGCGGGTGCCGTTTCCATGAGGTCCTGGCGTCGGCCCGTGAGCGTGATCGGGATATTGGCGGGACTGTTCGATCCGGCGTGCCGCACCTCGATTCCCGGCCGGGCAAGGACCGGATTGAAAACATCAGGGTATTTGTCTAAGTGCAACACAGGCAAGAATGCCTGTGCTACTCGGTGCAACACAGCGGATGCGGTAGGTTTCGAAGGTGTGGACTCGGCACGCTAGATACCGCACAACATGATCTTTGCTGCGATACCGTTCTGGCGGTCGCGGAGATGCCTGTCGGGTGAGTATTCTCAAAAAACTGGCGGAGAGGGGGGGATTCGAACCCCCGGTAGACTTTAAAGGCCTACGACGGTTTAGCAAACCGCTGCTTTCGACCACTCAGCCACCTCTCCGGATCTTGAGCGGATCCTTCTCGATCCAATCACCTCGATGCTATCACAGCCCTGCTATTTCTTCTGAAACGTCAGCATGTATTGGCTGTTCGGAATATGATCGCTCTTGGCCGCCAGCCGGAAGCCGCTCGCCTCGATTTCGCGGGCAACATCATCCCGGTCCAGCCTGATATGCGTCATTGCGCGTCCGGCCGGCATCGCCGTTGGGCTCTTGTAATAGTCCACGATGAACAGGCGGCCGTCCGACAACAAGCTATCGCGAATCGACCCGAGCATCGTCTCCGGGTAGTCGAAATGATGATAGGTATCCAGCACCAGCACCGCATTGAACGTATCGGCCGGTAGCTTGGGATCCTTGTCGGTGCCCAACACAAACGCGACGTTTTTCAGGTTGCCGGTCCGAACGCGCAGCTTGGCTTTATCCAGAAAATCCTGCGCGATATCCTCGGCCATCACGTGACCCGTTGGACCCACCGCGCCGCTCAGATACGGCAGCATATAGCCGACTCCCGTGCCCACATCCGCAACGCTCTGGCCGGGTTTGAGACCCATTGCCTCCACTAATTCGCGAGGCTTTTGGGTTTCATCACGATGTGGATCGGCGAGGCCGCGCGCTACTGCATCCCGGCCTTCCGGCGTCCGATAGGTACGGTTCGCTTCGTCAGCTACCTGAGGTACAGCGATCGAAGCGCAAATCAGAAATAGGGCAAGTTGTTTCAAAGGGGCTCCTCCATAGGCATTGCGAGCGGGGGCTCCAGCAGGAAATCCTGCGCGGACATCTCCGCCACCGCATCGCGGATCGATTGTTCGGATGTCGGCTCGACAGTAATCACAAACGGCAGATCGCGCCAGTTCCCGGCTGGAAGTTGCAGTACGGCATCCAGGCTGATGCCTTTCTCGGCAAGTATGGCCGCCAGGCGCGCGATGATCCCCGGCCGGTCTTCCACTCGAAAGCGCAGATAGTACCGGGCCTTGCGGCGCGTCACTGGAATCGGTTTGTATTCGCCCAGCCGCTCGTGCGCAAAGGGCGACACGCGCTCCGGGCTGCCTGACCGGATTTCGCGCGCGACACGCATCAGGTCACTGACCACGGCCACTCCGGTGGGGCGAGGTCCCGCGCCGCGGCCGTAGTAAAACGTATCTTCCCCGAACAGGCCGCGCACCCAGACCGCGTTGTAGGCTCCGCGCACGCTCGCGAGAATCGCCGTCTCGGGAATGAGCGAAGGACGCACCGAGAGAATCAGCCCTTCCTGCGACTGGCGCGCCGAGCAGACCAGGCGGATCGTATGTCCCAACTGGTGCGCGTATTGGAAGTCCACCGGCAGAATGCGGCGGATGCCTTCCGTGTAGATGTCGGAGGGAGTGATCTTCTCGCCAAACGCGAGCGCGGCCAGGATTGCAAGCTTCGAGCGCGCATCCAGCCCATCCACGTCCGCGCTGGGCTCTGCTTCGGCGTAGCCCAGGCGCTGCGCTTCAGCCAGCACGTCCGCAAAAGGCGTTCCGCGCTTCTCGATCTCCGTCAGGATATAGTTGCTGGTACCGTTCAGGATTCCGTATAGCGCGGTAATGCGATCGCCCGAAATGCCTTCGCGCAACACGGCGTGGATGGGTATGCCGCCCGCGACGCTGGCCTCCATCGCGAGATTGACTCCCGCGCGTATGGCGCTGTCCCATGTCTCCGCGCCGCACAATGCCATCAGCTCTTTGTTGGCCGTGACTACGGATTTGCGCGCCGCGATAGCGGTCTCGACAATCGCGCGCGCCACTTGCGTGCCGCCCACCAGTTCGGCCACGATCTGAACATCCGGGTGGTCAACCAGTTCGCGCCAATCCGTCGTCTTGAAGACGGGCTCCAAGGCAGGAGGCAGTTCCCTCGCTTCCACCGTTCGGCTGCAAACCGCCTTCACGCTCAGCCGAAATCCTAATTTGAGCGCGATCTGATCGGCATTTTCGGCAAGGACTGCGAGCGTACCCATGCCCACGTTGCCCAGCCCGATAATGCCAACGCCCACCTCCTGCATTGGTAGATTTTAGCGCGGTACCGGTTTACACCAGCCCGTTTCTAATAACCCCCTCTCAAACCGTGCATGCCGTTTTCCGGCACACGGCTTACCGATGATCTTCTTGGTGTGGCTTGCGCCGGGTATTTCACGGTGCCCATCAATTTGTGCAGACCCATCCCATGGAGCTGATCGCCGGTCAATGGCGCTCGCTTCGTGGCTCTTTGTCCGCCCCGCCGGTATTGCCAGCGACGCAGACTCTTCACCACAAAGTAGTCCATTTTGTTGAACTCCCGGTCGGCATTCCCTGTCCGGAAATAGTTACCCCAGCCGCGAAGTACGGGTGTCAGTTCCGCAACGATCTGCTTCACATCCTTCCCGCTTTGCCTATTGCTAGTCAACTCTCGTACCCGGTCTCGGAGCTTCTTGGTCGCCTTTGGGCTCGGCCACCGCTGCATGAAATGCCAACGGGGGTTTCGCTGGATGCTCCTCTTCTTGCGAATCGTACATCCCAGAAACACAAGACTCTCCTTACCGCGTCTTAAGTCCACCAACCGCGTCTTCGCTGGATGCAGCGTCAAACCCAGCCGGTTCATCACCAGCCCGATCCGCCGGAGCGCTTCCCTGGCCTGTGACTCCGTGCGGCACATCGCCACGAAATCATCCGCATATCGAACCAGAACTCCAAGCTGGCTACATCGCGCCGCCCAGATCCGGTCCAACTTGTTCAGGTAGATGTTGGCCAGCAACGGCGAAACAACTCCGCCCTGCGGTGTCCCCGCCAGCGTTTCTTTCACCGTGCCATCCTCCATCACTCCGGCTTCCAACCATTGGCGGATTAACTTCAACACCCTACGGTCCGAGATCCGCTCCTTAACCAACTCCAGCAACGTCTCTCTCTGGATATTGTCAAAGTAGCCCTGAATGTCCGCATCCACGATGAAATTGTGACCCCGGTTGCCCGCTTCGCGGATTGCTTCCAGGGCTTGCGTCGCACTCCTCTTTGGACGGAACCCGTAACTACATGGGTGGAAGTCCGCCTCAAAGATCGGTTCGATCACAATCTTCGCCGCCATCTGCACCACTCGATCCCGCACCGTTGGTATACCCAATGGCCGCTGCTTCCCATCTGCTTTCGGTATGTATCGCCGCTTCACCGGTGAAGGACGATATCGGCCTGCCCTCAGATCGGCCTGTATCCCTTCGAGAAACCGCGTCACTCCTTGCTCCTCGATGAATCCCAGCGTGATGTTATCCACGCCTGCCGCTCCTTTATTGCTACGCACTCGCTTCCATGCTTCCCACAGAACGTCACTTCTGTAGATCCGGTCATACAACGCATGGAACCGCCGTGTTTTACTCTGCTTGGCACACACATATAGCTTGCGTTGGAGTTGTCGTACTTTTTCATTGGGGTTTTTGGCTGTTTCCAGCATGCCCTCGCACTTACCTCCTCCCAAGCCTGATCAAAGCAGGGCCCCTTCCCTCCAGCGCGTTATCTTGCACGCCTTCATCGGTACTATGAACCCCTCGGACTCCCTCCCGGCTCCGCGCGATTTCAGCCTTCCGGCCTTATACGCCCGGTCTTTGCCCGACTTGGCTGCCAGGGTAGGGTCTCTCCTGTTCCGCCTTGCTCTGTCCCAACGTGCCACCGCCTGCGACCCCGGGGAGGTCCAGCATCCGTTCCGATCCAGGATGCTGTCTGTTGCCTTCACCGTGCAATGAGCGGCTCGGCCCTCCCAAACACCTTTCGGCTGACAATATGACGAGGCTATTGCGTTCACTGATTGTTGCGGCCCGCTGGTTTGCTCCCCTCTCTTTCAAGGGCTTTCGACACTCCGCTCGGCCCAGACGATCTCTCCGCTTGGCTGGAGTCTGCTACCGGGCGCTCCGGCGCTTACCCGGACGGGACTTTCACCCGCTAGAACAACGCGTCTTTCAGGACGCACCATCGACTTTCATTGTAGACTCGGCTTAGGTGAACATTACGTGATGCGCAACGTTTTGCTGTTTCTAATCGCCGCGGCCATGCTCTTCGGAGCAGACGACCCATGGACCAAGGTCCGCGAGCTCAAGAGCGGCACCGAGCTCCGGGTCTACAAGAAAGGCGCGAGCAAGCCCATCTTGGCAAAAGCCGACGAGGCTACCGACGACAAGCTCGTGGTCGTCGTTAAGAACGAACAGGTGGCTATCGCAAAAGAGGATATCGACCGGATCGAGGCCAGGCCCGTACGAACCGGCAGCCGGGTCACCAAAGAAACGCGCAAAACAACGACCGACGCCGTGATCGAACCAGGCACCGCCGCACGTCCGAGGCAGGCCACGGTCCCGGGCACATCGTCGTCGACGAATGTCAGTATCGGTTCGAAACCGGATTTCGAAACGATTTACCGGCGGACATCGGTCGCGCCTCCAAAATAGACGACGGTTCAATTCAATAATGCGCTGAGCACACGAGTCCACAAGAGTGTTTTTCTGCCCGGCAGCCGGGCAAGGACCGGATTGAAAACATCAGGGTATTTGTCTAAGTGCAACACAGGCAAGAATGCCTGTGCCACTCGGTGCGCCACAACGGATACCGCACAAACTGTCTGGAAGAGGTGCACTCCAGAGCGCGTTCCGGCACCCACTGCCGTTTCTAGGATGATAGATAAGACATGCCGATTCACCCGCTCGCAGGCCAGCCCGCTCCGGAAGCATCGCTCATCGATCCAATTCGGCTGGAACGGGCTTTCTACGGCAACAATTCGCTGCAACCAGTTAGTTTTGGAACCAGCGGCCACCGGGGCACATCGACCCTCGGCAGTTTCAATGAGGCGCATATTCTCGCCATCACGCAGGCCATTTGCGAATACCGCGAGTCGCAAGGAATCAGCGGGCCGATCTACATCGGCAAGGATACGCATGCGCTTTCGCAGCCCGCCCAACGCACGGCGCTGGAGGTTCTCGCAGCGAATGAAGCTGAAACCATCATTCAACAGAATGACGGGTACACGCCAACGCCCGTGATCTCTCACGCAATACTTACCTGGAATGCCGCAAGACGCGGCAGCACCGCCGACGGTATCGTAATTACACCGTCGCATAATCCGCCCGAGGATGGCGGCTTCAAATACAATCCACCGAACGGCGGACCCGCCGAGAGCGACGTAACAAGGTGGATTCAGGATCGTGCGAATGAGCTGATGCGTTCCGGTAATCGCGGCGTGAAGCGAATAGCCAAGAGCACGGTTGACGAGCGGGACCTGGTCACTCCCTATGTGAGAGACCTGGAGAATGTGATCGACTTAGAGGCGATCCGCTCCGCCGGGGTGCGGATTGGAGTTGATCCGTTAGGCGGCGCCGCCGTTGCTTATTGGGAGCCAATCCGGAAGCAATATGGTCTCGACTTGACGGTCGTCAATCCGACGGTGGATCCTACTTTCCGGTTCATGACGCTCGATCACGACGGCAAGATCCGGATGGATTGCTCCAGTAGCTACGCCATGGCCAAGCTGGTGAATTTACGAAATGATTACCGGATCGCCTTCGGCAACGATCCGGATGCGGACCGGCATGGCATCGTGACCCCTTCGGAGGGTCTGCTGAATCCGAATCATTACCTGGCGGTCGCGATCCGCTATCTACTCACGCATCGTTCCGAGTGGCCCGCGCACGCGGCTGTGGGAAAGACTCTCGTGAGCAGCAGCCTCATCGATCGCGTAGTGCTGCGCCTGGATCGCAAACTTGCGGAGGTGCCCGTCGGCTTCAAATGGTTTGCGGATGGTTTGTTCACGGGATCGTACTGTTTCGGCGGAGAGGAGAGCGCCGGCGCCAGTTTCCTGCGCCGCAACGGAACCGTTTGGACCACGGATAAAGATGGAATCATCATGAATTTGCTGGCCGCCGAGATCACCGCCGTAACCGGCAAAGATCCTGGCGAGCACTATCGCGAGCTGACCGGCCTCTTCGGCACTTCTTACTACACGCGCATCGACGCGCCCGCTACTCGGGACCAGAAGAAACTGCTGCTTCAGCTTTCGCCGGATGCCGTGAAGGCCAGGGAACTGGCCGGCGAGCTCATCAGGCAGCGGCTTACGCGCGCGCCATGGAATGACGCACCTATTGGTGGAGTGAAGATCGTAACAGAGAATGGCTGGTTCGCGGCCCGGCCGTCCGGTACTGAGAATATTTATAAGATTTATGCGGAGAGCTTTAAAAGCGAAGCCCATCTGCAGGCCGTCGTGGACCAGGCGCAGGAGATCGTGACGGATACGCTGGCGGGCAATTAGAATGGGAGGGGACAAGCTAAAGCGTGCGTTTGCGCACGCAAGCGTGTCCCACAGGGAGCCAAAGTTGAGATTTTCAAGGATTGTTTTGTTTGCTATTCTTTCCGCGATGTTGTTTAGTCTTGCCTGCGGGCCGCAAGCATCGCAGCAAGGGACCTGGTCCCGGGACGATGGTTTTAGCCACAAGGCCACCCTCGGCGTCAAAGAATCGAAGGAAAAGCCGTCGGATACTACTCGCTAAAACGGGATGTCGCTCAAAGAGTACATTCAAAAGCGCGAGTTCGAAAAGACGCCCGAGCCGAAGTCCGGTCCCATCGAGAAAACTTCCGGCGCCCAGTGCCACTTCTACATCCAGCGGCACGATGCCACGCGCTTGCACTACGATTTCCGCCTCGAGATGGATGGCGCGCTGAAATCCTGGGCGGTTCCGAAGGGTCCCAGCCTGGAGCCTCTCTCGAAGCACCTCGCCATGCATGTCGAGGATCATCCACTCGAATACGGCAATTTCGAGGGCAACATCCCCAAGGGCGAATACGGCGGTGGCAGTGTCATGCTGTGGGACCGCGGCACGTTTGAGCTGTTGGGCGATACAACCGGGGCGAAGCAAATTGAGCGCGGCGACCTGAAGTTCCGGCTGGACGGCGAAAAACTCAAAGGCGAGTTCGCGCTGATTCTGATGCGTGGCCGAGGCAAGGGCAACGAGTGGCTGATTATCAAGAAGAAGGATGAGCACGCCAAGCCCGGCTGGAACATTGAGGACTATGCGCGCAGCGTCCTGACCGGCCGCACGCAGCAAGAGATCGCCGGGGACCTCCCGGCGGTCAAAACAGCCAAGAAGGCAGCCAGCAGCGTAAAAAAAAAGAGCGTAAAGCGACCAACTAGGCCGCTTGCTATGCCCGCGGGCGCAGTGCAAGCGGCGATGCCTACGGCCATAGTGCCCATGATGGGCACGCTGGTGGATGAACCACCACCGGGCAATGACTGGCTCTATGAGGTGAAATGGGACGGCATTCGGGGCCTGTGTTTCATCGAAGATAAGCAACTGCGGATTCAGTCGCGCACCGGCAATCGCTGTGAACAGCAATATCCGGAGTTGAGCGTGTTGCCTCATTACGTCAAGGCTACGAATGCCATCCTGGATGGAGAGATTGCCGTTCTGGACAAGAACGGCCGGCCTACCTTTTCGATGATTCAGCCGCGGATTGCGCAATCGGACCCGAACTCGATAGCGCACCTCTCGCGCAAGACACCGGTCACTTTGTTTCTGTTCGATCTTTTATATCTCGACGGATACGATCTGCGGCAATGTGCATTGATCGACCGCAAGCGGCTGCTGGAAGAGATTCTGGAGACTACCGGCCAGATTCGTCTGTCCGGTCATTTCATTGCAAAGGGCAAAGAGATGCTCGAGGCGGCCCGCCAGAACGGATTGGAAGGCGTGGTAGCAAAGCGGCTCGACAGCAAGTACGAAAGCCGGCGCAGCAAGTGTTGGCTCAAGGTCAAGGTGGTGAACGAGCAGGAGTTCGTGATCGGCGGCTTTACTCACGGAGAGCGGGCGTATTTCAGCTCCCTTGTTCTTGGCCTTTATCAGGACGGCAAGCTGATTCACGCGGGACACGTAGGCACTGGCTTTAACGACAAGAGTTTGCCGGAGATCTACAAGAAGCTGGAACCGCTGATCACGGACAAGACCCCGTTCGCGAATAAGCCGAACCGGGTTCTGCGCAAGATCACCTGGGTGAAGCCCGAACTGGTAGCGGAGATCAAGTATCTGGAATTTACTCCGGATGGCATTCTGCGCGCGCCCGTGTTCCTGGGTTTAAGGACCGACAAGAAGCCCACGGAGTGCGTGCGTGAAATCCCAGCGCATACGGCCGAAGAAATTTCCGATAAGGTTGAGCCTGCGAAAGAAGAAGCGGTTTCGCCACGGCCCGAACCTCCTTCCACACAGAAGTTCAACAATTTGCAGAAGGTTTTCTTCCCGAAAGACGGCGTGACCAAGGGCGATGTCATTCAATACTACGATGACGTCGCTGAATTCATCCTGCCCCATTTGGCCGGCCGGCCTCTCTCGCTGAAACGCTATCCGAACGGAATTCACGCACAGTTTTTCTTCCAGAAGAACGTCGCGGACAAGAAATTTCCCGAATGGATCCCTACCGAGCCGATCGATTCCGAGAGCCAGGATCACACCATTCATTACGTGATCTGCAACGACAAGCCGACGCTGTTGTATCTGGCCAACCTTGGCTGTATCGACCAAAATCCGTGGATGAGCCGCGTGGGTTCCCTCGATAATCCGGACTTCGTGCTGATCGATCTCGACCCTTACGAATGCAGCTATGACCAGATCATAGAGGCCGCGCTGCTGACGCGGAAAGCGCTGGAGGAGATTGGGCTGGAAGGCTACCCCAAGACGACGGGCGGCGATGGCATGCACATCTACATTCCGCTCGAGCCGGTGTATACATACGACCAGGTCCGCTCGTTCGCGGAGATTTTGTGGCACGTGGTCATTGCACACGAGCCGGATCTCTTTACTACCCCGAGAGCGGTCGCGCAGCGAAAGAAAGGGCGGGTCTACTTCGACTACCTTCAGATCGGGAAGAGCAAGACCATCGCGGCGCCGTACGTATTGCGGGCGCACGATGGCGCTCCCGTCGCGACACCCTTGGCATGGAAGGAAGTGAAGAAGGGCCTGACGCCGGATCAGTTCAATATTCGCAACGCCGTCGCCAGGTTCCGGACGCTCGGGGATGTTTTCAGCGGCACGCTGACGAATAAGCAGCGGCTCGAAGGGGCGATCGAACGACTGAGCGGAAAATTGCAGCGGACAAGCTGAGTCATCCAGCGAACTTCCAGCCTTTACGGATGTACGGTTTTAGATACCTGTTCGCGTCGTTATTGTTGGTGATCCGCATCTTTACGGGATCCCAATCGAGCTTGCCTTCGAACTTCATCGCGATCACGCCCAGCAGCATCCACTCGACAAACGGCGCCGCCACGGAGAAGTTAGAGCAGGCGGGATCGCCGCCTTTACACGCGCGAATCCAATCGCGATAATGACCCGGGGAGCGAGTTAGAATCTGGGGCGGAAGCTGGTAATCTTTCATCCGCTCATCGGGCATCAGCCGGCTGCGTTCTCCGTAGCAACCTGTTGTGACAAAGCCTTTGCCGCCGATGAACACGCTCCCGTTGATGTCTTTGTCGCCCAAAAGTTGATCGGGCGGAATGCTCTGAATGCGGGGCTGTTCCTTCAAGCCATCATGCCAAAACACCTTTACCGGCGGCATGGACCCGCGCGCCGGAAAGTCGAAACGGATCGTCGATTTCTTCGGAAAGGTGTACTTGCCCTTCCCTTCCTGCTCCAGGCATTCCACACTCACCGGATTCGCCAATCTTAATGCCATGTTCGGCGTGCCAAGGATGTGGCAGGCCATGTCGCCGATCGCTCCGCAGCCGAAATCCGGGAATCCGCGCCAGTGGTGTGGCGCATATGCCGGGCTGTAGGGACGCACCTCCGCGATACCCAGCCAGGTGTCCCAATCGAAGGTTGCGGGAATCGGAGCTTCCACTGGAATTACCTCCGGACCCTGCGGCCAAGTGGGGCGATTGGTCCAGGCATGCACTTCCGTTACGTTGCCGATTTCGCCTGACCAGATGATTTCACAACATTGCCGCGCGCCTTCGCCCGAGTAGCCCTGGTTGCCCATCTGCGTGGCGACGTTGTATTTCTTAGCCGCGGCATTCAGCTCGCGTGCCTCCCAGATGGTACGCGTGAGGGGCTTTTGACAGTAGACGTGCTTGCCTCGTTCCATGGCCCACATCGCCGCGGTTGCATGCATGAAATCCGGTATCGAGACTGTAACTGCGTCGATGTTCTTCGCTTCTTTGTCGAGCATTTGCCGGAAGTCTTTGTACTTCGGCAGATCCGGAAACAGCTTGAAAGCACGCTCAGCCCGAACGTCGTCGGGGTCTGCCATGGCAACATGGCGCTCAGTCTTGGTGCCTTGGAGATCGGCCCAGCCCTTGCCGCCAACGCCGATGGCGCCGATGTTCAGAATCTCATTGGGCGATTTGTAGCCGAGATGCGTTAGCGAAGCGACGCTGCCGAAGCCAGCCGCCGGAACCGCGCCGCCAGCAGGCTGCCGTAGAAAAAATGCCGTCGCGATAATCCTTCTTTGCGTGCCATGGTCCCAAGACTCCAGTTTGAATTCTAGCGAACCGTCTGCAACAACGAAATTATTTTTCGCCCGCCAGCATTTTCATCTCACTGATAAATCGCGCAGCGGATTGTTCGAAAGCGGCTAACCGCTTATCAATTCCGGTGAGATCGCAGCCTCGGCCGCTTTGCTCCAAGGCGAGGGCATCCTGCCAGACCTCTCTGGCCCCAAAATTGGCGACGCTTCCTTTTAACGCGTGGGCGGCGATTTCGATGGCGCGGGCATCGCGTTGCTCAACCGCGGCTCGTAATGCCGGCATAAGCGTGCGGCTCTCCTCGATGAAGAGGCGGGCCAATTCGGCCAGCAGACTGGAATCGTCTCCGAGCCGGGACAGCGCCCAGGGGAGATCGAACGTCAGGAACTTCTCCACCCATTGACTCTACCGCTCCAGGTTAAGCTTCTGAGCTGGCAAGCGCCATCGCCGTCGACCAGGAGATTTTGCATGTACACCATGCTTTGCCGCCATTCGTGCTCCGGTTCAGACGCTCATCGACTTTCTAGAATATACCTCGACAGCAGGTGCTCACCTTTCTGGAACTGAATCAGCTTCTATCAATTAAACAGCTCTCGCGCGTGTCTTCGAACTGTTCAGGGGTCATGAGGTAAGGACCGCGTTTGAACTAAGTGTCTGTTAGACAATAACCTATCCATTTGGGCCGCTGATTGGGCGGATTTCATAGTTCCACTCGCCATGAAATGAGTCTCGATGGAGGTTGACCAGGGCGAGTTCCTTATCCGGAATCC
>JBPCOQ010000142.1:0-26482 GCA_051000095.1 Bryobacteraceae bacterium
CAACACAGGGTCTCGTGTCTCTGGTTCTCAAATATGACTCGTTACGACATTAGAAGAAACCGCCGTATACATCCAAGTACGTACGGTGGTGTGGGAGGACGGGGCCGCGAGGCCCCTCCTACCCGATCCCGTGTTTTCATCGAGAACAGGCCAAAGCGTCTGTCGCACTCAGCCGAATGACTTCACGTCGCGCCGCTGTAAACTAAGTGAGAGTGTGGCCTTCAATCTATGTCTATTCAGTCAACGCTGGAATATTCGTTCCGGCCCGCAATCGGGGCAGATGTTTCGAAAGTGGCTGCGCTCATTAACGCCGCGTACGGTCATTACGTCGAGCGTATCGGGAGATTGCCTCGCCCGATGACTGACGACTACGCAGTGGTTATTGGCAACGGCCGAGCAACCGTCGCCGAAAGCTGTGGAACCATTGCCGGGGTCATTGTCCTCACGGTTAACGACGAAGGATTTCTTATTGACAACGTCGCTGTTGACCCCTTCTATCGCGGGAAGGGCCTTGGAAAGGCGCTGCTTGATTTTGGGGAAGCCGAAGCCCGGGGCGCGGGGTTCGATTCCATTTATCTATACACGCACGAGAAGATGACGGAAAACCTGGCGCTTTACTCAAAGATGGGATACGTCGAGTACGATCGACGCTCGCAGGGAGAGTTTTCTCTCGTCTACATGAGGAAGCATCTTGGATGAGACCGGACGCCAATACGCGAGACCCGATGGCGCTCCAGATCGCGCTTCGATAACCACGCGTCTATGGCTTGCCCATGGCCGGACCTTCCACATTGACCATCCGCCGAATTCTATCCTCCACCGGGGGCAAAGGTTTCCGCGGCTTGTGTGAGCCTTGTAGATACCAATAGGCCACCGTATAGAAATTTTCCGGGCGATGATTCGCGTGACCGTGCTCAATCGTCATTTTGAAGTACTTTTGGAACGGAATCGGCGAATCCAGATGGAAACGATATACCATCCACTTTGCTCCCCGATCATCGCCGCCCTTCACGGGATTGCCGTAGAGTTGATGAGCAAACGTCGGACGCGTCGTGCCAAACGGAGAGATCCCGCAGCCGCCATAACACCAGGCGCCTAAATAGTAATCTTGCGAGCCCGTGCCAATGATATGCGGCTTAGCGCGGTCATCGATGAAAATCATGTCATCCCTTGCCCCACCAATCGCCTTGATTTTGCAGAATGCTGTGAGTTACTCCCACATAGTGGCCTCGCCCCTCGCGCCTATCCTGTCAAAAGACGAGGTGCGTTTTTATGTATGGATTCTTCAATTCAAATACGGAAGCTGAGAAAGGTCGGCGGCCTTTCGCCGCAAAAAGCGCGCAACTCAGGCTGGCTGCCACGGACGCGGTCGATGGGAAACGGTACATGCTTATCTTCTATGGTGGCCAAACTGCCAACCTCGGAATCCTCGGCTGCATTTCCCAGGGTGCCTGGGGAGTGAGTCCAAATACAAATTCCTGACCGGGAACATAGCGCTCGCGCACCTCGAAACTTTCGAACGCGATCCCCTCCGGGCACCACGAAGTCCGAGGCCCAGTATACATGGCGTCCATTCACTTTCACCCGCAAATCCGGCTGGATATGGCGGGCCGGCACGCGCCAAAACTGGGTCAACTTCGTAGAGCGATAGCTCCAACTGCCGTGACGCACATCGACTGCCGACAGGTCCGCATTGGTCGTGCAGAGCACGATGGCATCCCCGTCGCCGTAGCGCAGCATCTCTTCCAGCGGATAGTTCTCGCGCTCGACAAAGGCGTTTTCCCGATAACCGGAGTACAAATCCGGCTATCGATTCGGCGATCCTTTAATTTAACTTGCCCTGAAATGTTAGTTACGGACGATGGCGTGCACCCGCCCGGGCGACAAAATGCCGCACTTTTCCCTTACTCAATTGCTCCATACGCCAGTGTCCAGAAGTCGGTGAATACCTTCCGCGGTTCCGGCGAATCCATCATGCGCTGTGTGAAGAGAATACCGATCGCTCCTTCTGTAGGATCAGTGTAGGCCGTTGTGCCGAAACCACCGGTCCAACCGAACCGGCCTGGAGTGTGGAAGATCTCGTTGCGCCGGATGTCCACCGCCATCCCCAGACCCCAACTGGAATGCGTACCGAAGAAGATTTCGGAGCCTGCGCGTTGCTCAGGTGTGAGTTGATCCGAAGTCATCAGTTCCACCGTGGCACGAGAAAGAATTTTCTCTCGACGGTGCCGGCCTTTATTCAGCATCATTCGGCAGAAGGCAAAGTAGTCGTCAATCGTCGAGACGAGCCCGCCTCCGCCCGATTCGGAGGGCGGCTCCGACCGCCAGGCACTGTTTGCCACCTCGTCAAAAAAATCCAGCTTGTTGGTCTGGCGATTCAGGAAATAACACGCGGGCAAACGATCGATCTTTTCGGGAGGCACGTGGAAGGTCGTGTCTTTCATGCCGAGCGGATCGAAGATGCGCTCGCGCATGAACGTGCCGAGGGATTGTCCCGACACGCGCGCGATCAAGGTCCCAAGCCGATCGCCGCTTACGTGATACATCCACCGCTCGCCCGGTTGCGCCAACAACGGCAGCGAGCCGGGCTTTTGCAGTCATGCGTTCATGCCTGGCGCTTGCGATGGCAACATCGGGCCGTCGCCGCCAATCCGATATTCCCGGATCGACTTCTGGATTGGATACGTGTCCGGCATGGCCATCACACTGCCGAAGCCCATGCGGTAAGTCAGCAGATCGCGAACGGTGATCGCGCGTAGCGCAGGCGCCGTCTCATCGATATCCGAAGAGATGGATTTGAGCACATGGCGATTTGCAAGTTCCGGCAGCCACCGCTCAATCGAATCGTCGAGCCGTAACCTGCATTCCTCAACTAGAATCATTGCCGCAACCGCGGTGATGGGTTTCGTGATCGAAGCGATGCGAAAGATCGTGTCACGTTTCATTGGCACCGGCTGGCCAAACGCCATGGCGCCGAGCGTTTCCATATGAATGTCGTCATGACGGCTGACGAGCGCGACGAGTCCGGGCAGGTCATTGCGTTCGACGTATCCGGACAACACTTGATGCATTCGCTCGAGCCGCGGCTTCGAAAGTCCCGCCATACTCATGTTCATCAGGGTGTGGTCTGTGGGTGCGGCTTGGGGTCGTCTTTCCACCACCACATCGGCCCCAGGGGTTTTTGTTTCGGCCAAATTTCGTTGAGCGTGTCGCCCTCGAAGAGTTGGCCGTTTTTCATAACGTAGCGGATCGAGGTCGTGTTGCGGATGTCCTGCAAGGGGTCTTTATTGAGGACGATCAAGTCGGCCAATTTGCCTGGCTCCAGGCTGCCGAGATCTTGCGCATATCCGATCGCTTCGGCCCCGCTCAAAGTGGCCGCGCGAAGGACCTCGTGATTGCTGAGTCCGCCGCTTTGCAAAGCCCACATCTCCCAGTGGCACTGCAAGCCCTGAATCTGACCGTGGCCGCCAATCTGGACGTGACCTCCAGCATGGACGATCTTGGCTGCCGACGCGGCTAGTTTCGGGAAGACCTGCTCTTCTTTGCGGAACCAAGGCCGGCGTTGTGATTTCGTGTCGAGGAGATTGTGCGGCATGAATCGCCGCATCTTGGGATCGTCGTGGACCTCAGTGGTTTCGTAGAAATAATTCTCAGCCCACGGGCCGCCGTACGCAACCAGCAGCGTAGGCGTATAAAAGATGCCGGATTTGGCGAATGTTTCAACAACATCTTTATACAGCGGCACGATGGGCAGCGAGTGTTCGTTCCCGCTGAAGCCGTCGATGGCGTGCGTGAGGTCGAGCTTCAGATCGAGCGCGCCTTCCGTGGTCGGCATGATCTGGTTTTCTTTGCACGCCATCACCATCCATTCACGCTGCTTGCGATTGCCGACTACGTACGATTTTACGGTGTTGGTGCGGTAATACTTTTTGTAGCGGGCCACCGTGTTGCGCGCTTCATCCAGCGATTGGAAATCGGTGTTGGAGAAGATTCCGGGACCTGTATTATAAGCGCGAGGGCCGATGATTTCGCCCATGTCGACCAGATCCTCATACGCGAACATGTCGTTAGAGCCGGTCTGCGGATCGCGTCCGGTGGTGACGCCATAGGCGAGATTCGCGAGCAACGGCCAGTTCTGCACATCGAGAACGCCGCGCTTGATTTCCGTCCAGTGCGCGTGCACATCGATGATGCCAGGCATAATGGTTGCGCCCTTCACGTCAATTGTTTTGGCTCCATCCACCTTATAGCTGCCGCGCTTGCCTATCGAGGTGATACGATTGCCGTTAATCACAATCTCGCCGTCCGGAATGAGTTCATCTCCGCGCATCGTGATGATTTTTGCGCCCTCCAACACGATGACGCCGGTGGGCTTGTACCGGGGGAATTCGATATCGACCGCGATCTCCTGATACTTGGGAACCTTGTCGGGCGGCGTGGGCTTATTCTGCGCAGCGGCTTCGTCCTTCTTCTCGCCAGTCTCGGGGGGAGGTTTTTCGGGATCGAACGTCACCGTGGAGAGCGGCAGGCGGAAGAACGACGCGCCGAGCGCCCACGTGATTGTTTTGCCATCGTCGGCCCAGCCGAAGCTATCCGCGCCGGCGTCGGTTAGCTTCTTCACCGGCACCGAGGGCGAGCTGACGTTGACCGTGGGCGCCTCGCCGCCGGTAACCGGTACGTCGATCAGATAAAGCTGGCTGCTGACCAGAGCGAGCGCCTGATGTCCATTCGGGCTCATACGGACATCGGTGGCCGGAGGCGGCTCGGGGCCACCCGTGAGATTCTTGCCGGTTACTTTGAGATGCGTGCGGCGATCGCTTCCATCGAAGCGGAAGGACTGCAGTCCCTGGGGCGAATACACATAAATTCGATCGTTCGCGCCAGTCACGAAATGCGGCTTTCCAACACCGCGCGCGGGAGCCACAACCTGCGCCTCTCCGCCTTCCTTGAGAATCCAAACGACGTCCATGCCGGTTTGTCCGCCGAACCCACCGAGAGCCTCCATCCGCGCCTGCGTGGACGCGCGCAGCGCGACGATACGGGTGCCATCGGGCGACCACGCCGGGTCCTGATAGTAGCCGGGAATACGCGTGAGCTGCATGGGCTTGAACTGGCCGTTGGCGCGCACTTTCCAGATCTGGCCGCCTTTGGGTCCCCAGGTGACGTACGCGAGAGATTCACCGTCGGGCGACCAGGCGGGCTGAAATTCGCGGTCTTCCCCGGTGGTCATGCGGCCGGGCTTCCCACCCGGCAAATCCATCGCATAGAGGTGAGTGAGTGCCGAGAACGCGAGGCGCTTGCCATCGGGCGACTGCGATGCAGCCTGGATCAAGCGAGCCTTCACCGGACCTTCCTCCACGCGAGAGGCCACGTACAGGCTGGGGCCCAAGTCGAGCGAAACGTGAGCGGTGAAAGGCACGGGGCTGGTTTCGCCAGTGGAGACCTGCACTCGATTGATCTTGCCGCCGAAAAAGGCGACCACTTCCTTGCCGTCGGGCGTAAATGCATAACCGGGAAAGACGTCGCGCGTAGCGCGTGATTCCTGATCGTCGCGCTGAACGGGATATTTGAGCCACCGGTCTTCACCAGTGCTCAAATCGCGTATCCGCAGTCCGGTTTCGGTTTCAAAGCGCGTGCCGTACACCAGCTTCTTTCCGTCGGGCGAGAGCACCGGCCGGAACGCGCTGCCCGGAGCGCTGGTGATTACGTCCTCATCGCCGGTGTTGCGATCTTTTCGGACAATCTCCCACAGCGGGAAAGTGGCATTGTAAGTAAAGTCGCCGGTGCGGCGGGCATAGTAGAAGGCCTTACCATCGGGTGAGGCGATGGCACCGAGAAAATTGAGCCGGCGCTCGCGCGGAGTGGTGGGCGTTGGCAGCGTTTTGGTCACCTGAACGCCCGCTCCGCCTTTCACGTGATACATCCAGATCTCATGCGTGCTAAGACCGGCGTTGGTCTTCGAGACAAGAATGTATTCGCCATCGGGAGTCCAACTGGGCGAAACGAAATCACCCTGCTGCTCTTTGCTGATCTGCTTGGGCTCGGCGCCATCGGCTTTGGCGATCCAGAGATTCTCGGACCCGGACCGGTCGCTGACGAAAGCGATCATGCTGCCGTCCGGCGAATAGACAGCCTGGGTATCGAAAGCGAGGCCGGTAGTGATGGGCTTCGCCTCTCCGCCGGTGATCGGCACTGTGTAGAGATCGCCGAGCAGATCGAACAGCACGGTCTTGCCGTCGCGCGAGACATCCAGCGAGAGCCAGGTACCTTCGTCGGTGGTGAAGTCGAGCTTGCGCTCGGGCTTGAGAGGGAGGCCGGGCTTGGCGGCAGGTTTGTCTTGAGCCAGCAGGGGCGAGAGGAGCGCGATTAGAAATAGAATTCGGTGCATTTTTTGAGATTGTAGCTCAGATGCCCCTCATAGCTCTAATAGCCAGACACAGTTCTCGTGCCGGCTCTCACCGCCATCGTTGATCGAGAACGCCGGTGCTTTATCTTTGCCGTTTCGACCCCTGCGGCCGTTCCACAAAGAAGCTCCGCAGTACTCCCCGTCCTTGCGAAGCGCGTAGAACTGTATATCCACTTGCTCCAGCCGCTTCCTGTCATTATCGAAATTGCGGGCCGCGCGCTTGAGCGCGTCGAGACAGGCCTCTTTGGGCGGCATGCCATGCCGCATGTTCTCGACAATGGTGTGGCCGCCGCAGATGCGAATGTTCTCTTCGCCCCGGCCGGTCGATCCGGCGGCGCCGACGTCCTGGTCCACGTAATTACCGGCTCCGACGATGGGCGAGTCTCCGGCCCGTCCCGCGATTTTCCACGCGAGTCCGCTGGTGGTTGTTACGCCCGACATTTCGCCCTTGGCATTCAGGGCCAGGCAGTTAATCGTGCCTGTCAGGGGGTGCATCGCGACATCCCTCGCCCAGGCGAGCGTCTCCTCATCGGCATGCGGGAACAACTCTTTCAAACGCGCGGTGGACTGGAGCGAGGGCGGCGCGTCCAGGCCCGGTCCCCAATTGCTGTGCCCTGTTTTATCGCGCAGAGTCTGCTTCCACACCATCCAGGCCAGCCGCGATTGCTCCGTGAGCAGGTCTTCTTCCGGGAAGCCCATCGCCTTGGCAAACTTCAACGCGCCATCGCCAACAAGCATGACATGGTCGGTCTGCTCCATCACGAGCTTGGCAATTTTGGAAGGAGTCTTGATGCCACGAATCGCGGCCACCGACCCGCAGCGGCGAGTGGGCCCATGCATCACGCACGCATCCAGTTCCACAACGCCTTCTTCATTGGGAAGTCCGCCGTAGCCGACGCTGTTGTCCTTGGGATCGAGCTCAACGATGTTCACGCCCGCCACCACCGCGTCCAGCGTGTCGGCCCCGGTCTTGAGCATGTCCATCGCTTTCTTGCATGCTGCCAAACCGTTGGCGCTGGAAATGACGATGTTCCTGGGCGCGGCCGCCGTTGCCATTGGGCCTGCCGCGGCAGCGGCTGCGAATGCCGCGCTGTTTCTGATAAGATCTCGCCTGCTGATCATTGCCGGATTTTCCCTTCCCTTTGAATGTGACAACTTCCTATTCAGCTACACTATCTCTGTTTACATGCGAGAGCAAATCTCCCCGGCGCGTTCGGTGAACGGCGCAGTCCAGCTTCCTGGCGATAAATCGATTTCTCATCGCTACGCCATGCTGGCGGCCATCGCGGAAGGTGCCACCAAAATCGAGAACTACTCGACGGGAGCAGATTGCCAATCCACGCTGGGATGCGTGCGAGCGCTCGGTATTCGAGTCGAAAAACAGGGCAATCAGGTCACGATCGAAGGCTGCGGGATGCAAGGGTTGCGCGAGCCGGATGAAATGCTCGACGCCGGGAATTCCGGATCCACGATCCGGATGCTTTCCGGGATCCTGGCCGCGCAGCCGTTTCAGACCCGGATCGGCGGTGACGAATCGTTGTCGCGGCGGCCCATGGAAAGGATCATGAGGCCATTGGGGCAGATGGGGGCGTCTATCGAAGCGCGAGACGGGCGGTTTCCGCCGCTCACGATTATTGGGAATGGAATAAGGCCGATCGGGTACGAGTTGCCCATGGCGAGCGCTCAGGTGAAGACCTGTGTTCTCTTCGCGGGCTTGTACGGCGACGGCCAAACAACCGTCCAAGAGCCTGTCCGTACCCGCGACCATACCGAGCTCGCTTTGCGGGAGTTCGGAGCGCAGGTGGAAGTCAACCGCCGCACGATTGGCGTGACAGGCCCGGCGCATCTCAAAGCCTGCAACCTGATGGTTCCTGGCGACCTTTCCTCAGCGGCGTTCTTCGCGGTAGCAGCTTTGATTGTTTCCGGCTCTAACCTGGTGATCCATGGGGTCGGGTTGAATCCCACCCGGACAGCGCTGCTCGACGTTTTATCCGGGATGGGAGCGCAGATCAAAATTTTGGAGATTGCGCAAGTTGGCGGGGAACTCATCGGTGACATTCGTGTCCGGACATCGCGAGTCAAAGGCGGCGTGATCGAGAAAGCGCAAACGGCTGCCGTAATCGACGAGATTCCGGTGCTCTCGGTCTTGGGAGCCATGAGTGAGAATGGACTGGTCGTCAGGGACGCGGCCGAGCTACGGGTGAAGGAGACCGACCGGATCGCAACCATCGCCCGCAACCTGCAGCGCATGGGAGTTCGGATTGAGGTGAAGCCGGATGGGTTCGAGATACCGGGAAAACAGACCTTCCGTGCAGCGGAGCTCGATTCCTTCGGCGATCACCGCATCGCCATGGCGTTCGCGGTTGCCGCGCTGGCGGCGGATGGACCCTGCACGATCGACAATGCCGAGGCCGCCTCGGTCTCTTTTCCCGAATTTTTCGCAACGCTCCGGCAGGTAGCCAATCGATGAGAGGCACGACAGACCTTCCGCTCGAGGGCTTGGTCCACGACCTGAATAACGTTTTTCAAACGATCGTCGAAAGCGCCGGAGTTTTGTACCAGGACCCGAAATGGATCAAGCTGGCCGCCACGCTCCAGCGTAGCGCCGATCGCGGACAACGTTTAATACAGAGCATTCTCGATCAGAACCGATCGCCGGCCGAGGCTGCCGATGTTATCGATTCCGCAACTCGCTTCGCGCGAGATTATCTGGAATGCGTACACGGGCCAGCCCTGGAGATGGCGCAAGACGTTGAACCGGGGTTACGATTACCGGGCGATCCGGCCGCCTGGGAACGCGTGCTGGTGAATCTACTGGTGAACGCCGCCGAAGCCGGAGCGGGACACGTCTCGATCACCGCCCGAAAACGGGCGATCGTGGTGCGGGACGACGGCCCAGGCATCTCACCCGATTTGCTGCCCCATATCTTTCAGCCGCATGTATCGAGCAAATCGATCATGTCGGGGCTCGGCCTCTATGTCGTGCAGTCCTTGGTGGAGCAGCACGGCGGTACCGTCACGGCCGAGAATCTGGCAAGTGGTGGAGCAAGATTCAAAATCGGATTAGCTTAGTCCGTGGCACAGGCATTCTTGCCTGTGTTGCACTTAGATGAAAAACCCGATGTCAACTCTGGTGAGAAACGCAGGTCAGATCGGCTGGTAGCCCCGCGGCAGCCATAAGCACATCCCAGTACATCGCCGCGACCTTGTCCGCCGCATGTTCCTCGCGTATATAAGCCTGGGCCCGGTTGCCGATCGCGCCGGCGTCTGCTTGGTTGTGAGCCAGCCAGATCAGATATTCGGCGAGCATGGATTCCTCGGGCTCGCCGGGGTCGGCGCGCAGGCAGGCGGCCTCGGGAAAGCGGGCTGTTTCCGGGCCCGCGTTGAACACCACTGGTTTACCGATACCCATCAGTGCGATCCCGATGGCGGAGGTCTCGCCCGCGGGTGGATAGCGAAGGTTCAGGCAGACATCCACCGCCGCTGCAAGGCGCCAGAACTGATCCTCGGGCGTGTACCCGAATCGGAAAATGCCTGGTGTTGCGAGAAGCGGACCAGCGGCTCGCGACAAATCGCTCGAGACGAATTCACCCGCGATCAGGAGGGCGAGATCGGCCTCCCGTCTCGCAGCGGTGAAGGCACGAAGTATGGGCAGGATGCGTTTCGATTCGCGCAAGTGGCCGAAGACGCCACACAGTAGCGTGGTACGTGGAACTCCCAAGCTGGCGCGCAGCCGCTCGATTTCATACGCTGGCGCCAGCACAGGGGGATCGAACAACAATGGAAGCTCGTGAATGTCCGCCGCGGGTACGTGTTTGCGGACCATTTCCGCCGCGCCCGGATTGTGCACGATAACGGCCCGGGAGGTCTCCGCAATTCGTTTCAGTAAAGGGTACCGGAAGTAGCGCGGATCGGCGGCGGAACGCGCGCGTTCGCGCCATAGCTCGCGGGCCTGCTCTTCGGTCCAATCCCCATAATTGAAGGTAAACTCGCGGATGTATTCCGCCTCGTTCAGGCTGCCCAGGAAAAAGTGATGCAGAACGGCGTCGTGCAGAACCGCGACGCCCGGATGGCGCAGGGCGCGATCGTAGATCTCGCGATGAAGTTGGTTGTTGCCGAGATGGTAGATGGAAACACTGGCGTCTTCGGCATTAAGTTCGACGTTACCGAGCCGCCGAAGCCGTTTGAGCAATGCCGCGGAGTAGTCCGCGACGCCGGTGCGGGCTGGCGGCAAAGGCGAGAAGAATCCGACTTTCACCGGTCCGCCGCTTATGCCTTGGGGCGAGGGCCAAAGAGTCCCGTGCCCACCCGTACCATGGTCGCGCCTTCCTCGATGGCGGTTTCGAGATCGTGCGACATTCCCATCGAGAGCTGAGCCAGCTTGTGCTGTTCGGCAAGCTGACGCAGGCGGATAAAGTAGGGACGCGACCGCTCGGCATCGTCCGACCAGGGTGGCATGGTCATGAGTCCCGTAAGAGTGAGATTCGGATGTTGGCGGATGGCGTCAATCAACTCAGGTAAAGATTCCGGCGGCGTACCGGACTTGGCCTGTTCTGGCGACAGCTTTACTTCGATCATCACCTGCAGCGGCTGCGCCGATTGCTCGGCGACGCGTCGCGCCAATTTTGTACTGTCGATGGTCTGGATCACTTGAAACAGCTCAATCGCCTTGGCTGTCTTGTTCGACTGAAGATGGCCTATCAGGTGAAAGCGCGCACCTTCCAGGTGAGAGCATTCGGGAGCTTTACCCTCGAACTCCTGGACGTAGTTCTCGCCAAAATCGCGGAGCCCGGCGGTGTATGCTTCGACGATTACGGACGCTGGGAATTTCTTGGTGACCGCGATTAACGTAATGTCCTGGCGCGAACGGCCTGTGCGGGAGGCGGCTTTCGCGAGCCGATCTTCCACTTGCTCTAATCTTTGTTGCAGCACGGACGATTAATATCTTGGCACAGGCAGCGCAGGAGAGTATTCGCGCCGCAATCGAGCGGTTCGTCGAGACCAGCGGCCAGCCCGTGCTGTGTGAGCCGGGAGAAGAGTCATTCCCACTGCGACCGGAGAGTTTCGCGTTGGAGTGCCGGAATGGAACTGTCGTGTTGCAGGTTTGGGATCACCGGCGCAACATGGTGCGGCGGGTGATAGCGATCGAATCTCAGACTCGCGCCCGGATGGTCTTGCGAGTGGAGCGTTTCGGCAAGCGCGTGGGCTCCATCACGGTCGCCGATTTAAAGCGCCCGGACGGACAGATAATAGAGCGGCGCACCGCCCGGCTCGAGTTCCGGGAAGTGTTCCGGCGTTTTCTATCGCGCGAGTACCCCGGCTTCAAGATCGCCGAGTTGACGTCCGAGGCCGACCTGGAACATAGCCTCTCACCGAGCTATCCTCGCGCGCTGCTGCGGGAGGGCTCGGAGGTCTGGGCGGCCATCGGGGCTCCTTCAACCGGCGCCTGCGTGGACGGCATCTTGAGCTTCGGTCTGATCTGGCTCGATTATCTTCGCAGGCGTGAACAGTCTTTCACGATCCGCGGGCTGGTTTTATTCCTGCCGGCGGGCGCCGAAAAGACCACGTGTTTGCGTTTGCTGTTTCTGGATCCCGCCGTCGCGCAATATGCCGTTTATCTCTATTCACCAGAGGGCTTCACCGCGAAGGCCGATTTGCGCGACTACGGCAATCTCGATACCCGGCTCGAAAGATGCCAGCGCCGGATTCCCGGCCCGATTGACGAATCCGTGACGCGCCTAGCGCGAATTCCCGGGGTTGAGACCATTGAAAGACCGGACGGCTCGCGGAGTCTTCGAGTACATGGCCTGGAGTTTGCGCGTACCGTGGGCGATCAACTCGCCGGTGGTCTCGAAACGAAGCGTGTCATTCGGGCATCTAACCTCACGGAGATCGAAGGTCTGGCTCGCGGAGTAGCCAGATTGCGGTCGGCGGACTCTTTGGATCGGCTTAATCCTCTGTACCTGCGGGATCGGGAAGCTTGGCTGGAATCGCGTGTCCGGGCGCAGATAGAGGCGGTAGACGCGAGCTTGGCCGTGGAGCCGGTGTATGGACAGGTACCGGCCTTTGCGGCTGCCGAGCGAGGGGTGATCGATCTGTTGGCGGTTGACCGCGGTGGGCGGCTCGCGATTTTGGAACTCAAGGCGTCGGAGGATATTCATTTGCCGTTGCAGGCCCTCGATTACTGGATGCGCGTCAAATGGCACCTGGAGCGGGATGAATTTAGCGCTTTCGGTTACTTTCCTGGAATTCATCTCCGCCGGGAGTTGCCCCGGCTGTTTCTGGTGGCGCCATCCCTTGCGTTTCATCCGACCACGCAAAACATTCTGCGGTTCTTTTCACCGGCCGTGGAAGTGGAACGCCTGGGTGTTGGCATAGAATGGCAAAAGAGCCTCAAAGTGGTGATCCGGAGCTAATTGAATGTCAATCAACTTCTTCAACAACATTAAAGACGCGATCGCGCACTTGAATCCACAAGAAACGCGGGATCAGGCCGATCAGCCGGTCCGGTTAATCTTGGTCGCGGACGATGAACCGGGATACCGTCAGATGGAGAATTTCTTCGCTCCGGTCCACTTGTCCTCCGACAAGCGGGCGGAAGTCGCAAATGTGGTGTACCGGGCCTCGTCGTCCTCGGTGGCAAACACGCTTTCGGCAGGCAACACGATACAGGTTTACAGCCGGGGAATGTCGAAGCCGAGGGAGGGCTTCACGTTCCATCCCGAGAATCCCGAGCACACCGTCAAAGACATCGTTAAGCAGAACCCGAATCTCGGCATACCGTTAGCGCGCCATGTATATCCGTTCCGCGCTCCCGTGGTGGAGAACATCGTCAAGAAAATCGCGAAGGAGAACGCCCTGTTCTCTCTCGCAACCGCGATTCCCGATGTGATTCCGTTTCTAACGCTGCCCTGGGCGGTGGGCGAGTTCGCATCCGATACCGCCGTGCTTACCGCGAACCAGGTCCGGATGGCTTTTCTCCTCGCCGCCGCGAGCGATCGCGACATCGGGTATCGCGAGCAAAAGGGCGAGCTTGCATCGATCCTGCTGGGGGCTTTCGGCTGGCGGGCGATTGCGCGAGAACTGGTAGGTAAGATCCCGTTCGGCGGAGGGTTGCTCCCCAAAGCCGCTATCGCGTATGCCGGGACGCGAGTGGCCGGAATGTCCCTAGAACGCTACTACCGAATCGGCTACGGCTACACGCGTGAAGAGCGGCAGGTTGCCTACGCGGACGCGCTCGAGCGCGGCAAATCGATCGCCGGAGCTATGCTCGAAGGCATCAAGCACCGCCAGATCGCGCACTAATCGTTGTACCCCTGTGCAGTCCTCCTTGCTTCTCCTCGAGCCGGAGCACGAGGAGCTCGCTCCTTCTTCGCTCCCTTGGATCCAGGTCAGCAAAGATGCTCCCTACTTCGTAACCGAGGAAGGGGATGCGTGGACGCCCATTGGCCAGAACGATGCGATCGCCTGGAACGAGTTCCGCGGCCTATACAAGCGGCGAGACCAGCCCCGCGCGGAGGCATACCTGAAATATTTGAGCGAGCACGGCGTCACCTGCATGCGCCTGATGCTCGAGTACAGTCAACGCGAGCGGAATCATTTCGAAAGTCCAGTCGGGTCCTTCCGCCCTGCCATGGTCCAGCTTTGGGACGACTTGTTCCACCTCTGTGAGCGTTACGGCATACGGATTCTCCTGACGCCGTTTGATACGTTCTGGTTATGGGTCAAATGGAAGAGCCATCCCTACAACAAGGCGAACGGAGGGCCTTGCGCCAATCGCGCGGGGCTCCTGCTTTGCGCCGATACGCGCGAGGCGATCAAGGCCCGGCTCGGATTCGCCATCCAGCGCTGGAGCGGAAGCGGCGCTCTGTTCGCCTGGGACCTATGGAACGAGATACACCCGTCGTACGCTCAAAACAGCGCGGAGTGCTTCTTCGAATTCATTGAGGATCTGAGCGGATTCGTGCGGTCCAAAGAACTCGCTCTCTTCGGCCGGGCTCACCCGCGAACCGTTTCGGTATTCGGACCTCACATGGTGCTGGACAAACGAATACCCGACACCGTATTCCGGCATCCTTCGCTCGATTTTGCGAGCACGCATTTCTACGAGGAGGGAACGATCGATCACCCTCGGAACACGGTGGATGCCGCGCTTAGCACCGGCCGCCTGATCCGAGAAGCGCTGGCGGAAGTCCGCGATAACCGTCCCTTCCTCGATACCGAGCATGGGCCCATCCACACGTTCAAAGACCACCACCGCACCCTCCCGGAGCCGTTTGACGATGAGTACTTCCGGCACATGCAATGGGCGCACTTCTGCGCGGGTGGAGCAGGTGGGGGAATGCGCTGGCCGAACCGGAATCCACATTCGCTAACCGAGGGGATGCGGAACGCGCAGCGCAGCCTTGCGGCATTTCTACCCCTGATCGATTGGGAAGATTTTCAAAGACGGAATTGGAACCAGGAAGTGCGAGTTGAATGTCCGCGGATCAAAGCAATTGCCTGCGGAGATTCCAATCGGGCTTTGGTTTGGTTAATTCGAACGGATTCCATTGGTAAGAACCGGATGTTGCGTCGAGATGTAGGTTCGCTTGGTACTGTCCTGGAATTGCCCGGGCTGGACGCCGGGCGATATCGAATTACCGGCTGGGATACTTTGAATGGGACGGTAGTGGAGGAGTTGAAAATCGATAGCTGGTCATACCGGCTACGGTTTGAGACGCCCCCGATCGCCACGGACCTGGCGCTGGCGGTACGGAAAATTGCATAGGGCCGGGTGAGGACCGGCCCTATACTGGCGACCTTTCGGTCGCTTGGCAGGTGACGTAGATCACCTGCCCCACGAGTGTGACTTGCTACCTAGTTTGGTAGGTCTTAGCTTAGCTACCTGCCTTGGTAGGTTAGTTTGATGGGAAGAACCGCCGAGACGTTACCGGCTGCATCGGTTACGGTCAGCGTCAGGAAGTAATCGCCGGGCCCGCTGACGAATTCGATCGTCGCCATCGCGCTGCCGGGTTGCTGTAAGATCGCCGGCACCTTGCTGCCTGACGCTACAGCGAAGGTGTACTTGGTGATCGCGCCGTTGGGACTGGCGGAGGCGGTGGCATCTAGCACCACCTGCAAATTCGTGGTGGCGAAGTTGTTCGGAGTGACGGCGGCCATAACTGTCGCCGGAGGAGGCGGAGGGGGCGGACCACCCCCGCCGGGAGCCGCGGTGATGATGCCACCATTCGGAATTTCCAGGCCGCTGTGGGCAAATGCCACGTACGGGAAGGTTTCCTGATAAGGCACATCATTGGCGTTGACTCCATCCCCGAGAGCGTTGTTCGGGAACTTGTTGAAGCCGGTTGCCAAAACGCCGGCCACGGCGCGCAGAGCGATGTCAGTTACATCGTCGGAAACGCGGCGTCCATTGGGCCAGCCGCTCAGATCGCCTCCGAGAACCCCCAGACGGCTTCGCGAAGCTAGTGCAGTCGGAGGCACGCCCGTATTCAGCCGGAGCAGATCCGCAACCGGGCCGGCCGGTGTTCCCGGGGCGGCGATCGGCGGCATATACTGCACAAGAAGCAGAAGGTCGTTGCGCGGCGGAGAGGGTACGGTCAACGCCCCAGCGGTCGCGGCGTTCAGCGCTCTTGCCAAAAGTGGATCCAGAGCGTAATGCGCGAATTGTGAATCGTCTTTCGGCTGACTTCGGCTCCAATTGTCTTTGTCACCGGTTCCAATGATCAACTCGTTTATCAGAGGATTCGCCATCCGCTGAATTTGGATGTTATCGGTCGGATCACCCGGCGGGGGAGGCGTGTCGCCCGGGTTGGTGCGGACGGTCATCCTGGGGCGGGAAGTGGTCGCCCACACACCGATGGTTGCCTGTTGGTCCGTTGCGGGGTGCCGTTTGCTGTCGCTGGTGAGCATCGCGATCGGAACCTCGATGGCGATCACATTGACGTTCATTCCGGCAAGAATGTCGGGAGCTGAGTTGGTAGCGACCTGATCCTGGGCCGGCGTCAGCACGCCGGGAACTCCGGAGGCGAATGCACCGGGCCGCAGGTTCAGAGTGTCGAAGGTCGCTCCCAAATCGATGTAAAAAGGATCGTCGGCGCTGCCTGCCCAAGTCCTGATTCCATTGCCAATGCTGTAAATGCCCTGTCTCGCGAGCGACTGATAATTCGGCATTGTGCGTGGTCCCACATTGGTAGGCACCGCAAACAGCTTGTTGCCGCCCGTGATATCGGTCCGTGTCGCGGAGGTACCGTTGCCTTGTACCATGGTGACCGTGTAAGACTGCCGCAGGTTGATGCCTTCAGATCCTGGACCATCCAGAGCGGTGATCCCCGCCGGGATAATCGTGGTGCCCGGTGCCGGAGCGCCGGAGGGTCCGTTGGCAGGGACTTTGAGACCACCAAAAGCGCCTATAAAGCCGGTGAATACGCCAGGGGCTCGAATTTCTGTCGTAAACCGGAACTCAAAGGTTACCGCGGGAAGCGCCGAATTGTTGTTGTCCACCTTAAGCGCGTAAGTGATGTCGGGATCGAACGGGAACCACGTGGGGCCGTTCCCCGGATCGGAGAACCCGTTGGTGTTCATGATCAAAGTAACTTTGTCCGGGCTGTCGTAGCTGACAAACGCGAACATGTCTGTAATGTCCGCTGCGTGGTCCAGTGCTGTAATTGGAGCCTCGCGGTGGCTTGCGGCAATGGCAGTGGGTGGCGCAACCATCCAGGCCGCCATCCAGATGGCCAGCACCATTCTCAAACGAATCATATTTTCTCCTCTTTCAGGTCTAAACAGCGATATCGGCAGGCATGCCCGTACCACGTGTCAACGTTATTATACGTCAGAGCGTTTGAAAATGGATTTCGCTCCGATTATTTCCATAAGATATTAACGGGTGTTGGACGCGTCCCGCGAGCTGATAAAGACGCTGACGTTACTCTTATCGATCAGCGTGGCTCCGGTGTCCACGAATCCCGGCAATGGCGACTGCGTATCCTGGGCCCAGTTGGTATCGAGGGTCTGGGGCTTATTCAAGTGCAAATCCCCAAGCATTTTTAACCCATAGTAGGCCATGGTGTACGGTTTCTGAGCGATGGTCGCGGCAATTGCGCCCTTTTTGATCCACTCGATGGTGCCCTGATCGGTGTCCATCGCGACGATTACTTTTCCGGTGATCTTCTTGCGATCCAGCACGTCAGCCACTTCTTTACACGCGATCGCTTCCAGGCAGACGAATCCGTCGGGCTTCAGCTTCCCTTTATCGAGGATGTCGGATGTCCTGTCAAAGGCTACTCGAGGGTCGCCCTTGACGTCCACCGTCTCGACGATCTTGATGCCGGGAGTAGCGGCAAACGCCTCAGAGTACCCATGGAGGCGCTCTTCGAGATTCGACTGGCCGGGCATCGTGTACACGATCACGTTACCGCGGCCGTTCAACTCCTTCGCCGCGCGCTGTCCGCCCATGAAACCGGCATGGCGATTATTCGTCCCGATGAACACCAGCCGCTTGCTGTCGGGGGTATCTGAATCGATAGTAATCACGGGAATACCTTTGGAGATCGCCGAATCGATGCCGGACTTCATCAGGTTCGGATCGGCGGCGGACACCAGAATGCCGGCGGGATTCTTCGCGACGGCGGCCTCAAAGGCAGACTGTTCCGCCGGGGGGTCGTAGGTATCCGGACCGGTGGTCTCCGCTGTGACGTCCAGTTCCCGGGCCGCCTTCGCTAATCCAGCGGCCGCAGCCTGCCAATAGGGAAGTTTAATGTTGGTCGTCACCAGAAAATACTTCTCGTTCGACTTGTGACCGGTTTTTCCGGTGCATCCCGCCAGCGCCGTCAAAAGGGCACAAACTGCCGGGGCATTCCACTTGAACATGATCGGGCTCCTCATACCGGGCATGAGCGATTATAGCGAACTGCTTTGGCGCGCGCCCGGCGAGCGTGATCGGAAATGCAACAAATTCGCGATGTGATACCTTGTAGGGACGAATCGGAGGAAAACCGTTGTTCAAAGAGTTCAACACATTTATTATGCGGGGCAATGTGCTCGACCTCGCGATTGGGATCGTGATTGGCGCGGCTTTCGGCGTGATCGTGAATTCATTCGTGAACGACATCCTGATGCCCCCGATCGGTCTGATCCTGGGGCACGTGGATTTCAGCAATCTGTTCGTGAATTTTACGCCGGATAAGTACAGCGGCGCGTCGCTTGCCGAGGCAAAAAAGGCCGGGGCCGCCACGCTGAACTACGGGCAGTTCATCAACAACGTGTTGAATTTCCTGATCATCGCGTTCGCCGTTTTTATCGTCATCAAACAGGCCAACCGTTTCAAGAAGCCGGCGGAAGTGACTTCCAAGCCATGCCCGTTCTGCCTGAAAGACATTCCGATCCAGGCGACTCGCTGCGCGTATTGCACGTCGGCGCTGTTGGCATAAGGCCCGTTCTTCTCTGACGGCCAACACAGGCAAAAATGCCTGTGCCACACTGGAATTTCATCTACATGCAACAAAAGATCCGTTCCACGACCATACTCTGCGTGCGGAAAGCTGGCAAGGTCGTGATGGCAGGCGACGGTCAGGTGACTCTCGGCCAGGAAGTCCTCAAAGCCTCGGCCCGTAAACTCCGCCGCCTTTACAGCGATAAGATTCTGGCCGGGTTCGCTGGTTCCACCGCGGACGCCTTCGCCTTGTTTGCGCGGTTTGAAGCCAAACTTGAACAGCACAGCGGCAACTTGCCGCGGAGCGTGGTCGAGTTGGCGAAAGAGTGGCGCACAGATCGTGTCCTGCGGCACCTGGAGGCTCTCCTGCTGGTTGCCGATCCGCAATACACTTACATCGTCAGCGGAAACGGAGATGTGATCGAACCGGACAACGAGGTGGCCGCCATTGGTTCGGGCGGCCCGTTTGCCAAAGCCGCCGCAACCGCCCTGATCGAGAACACCAAGCTGACTGCCAAGGAAATCGCCGAGAAAGCGATGTTGATCGCCGGCAAAATCTGCATCTACACGAATGAAAACATCAAATTTGAGGAGCTCTGAGTGGTGATCTATCTGCCGGGCCAGCCGGATGACGCGGGTCCCATCCTCGATGAGCTGACGCCGCGCGAGATCGTGCAGGAGCTCGACAAGTACGTGATTGGGCAGGCCGACGCCAAGAAAGCAGTGGCGATCGCGTTGCGCAACCGGATCCGGCGTCAGAAGCTCGAACCCGAAATGGCCGAAGAGGTGATGCCCAAGAACATCCTCATGATCGGCCCTACGGGTGTCGGAAAAACAGAAATCGCGCGGCGTCTCGCCAAGCTCGCGAACTCACCCTTTCTCAAAGTGGAGGCCAGCAAGTTTACGGAAGTGGGTTACGTGGGCCGCGATGTGGAAGCAATGATCCGCGACCTGGTGGATATCTCGATCGACATGGTCCGCGAGCAGCGTTTGGAGGAGGTGTCGGAGCGCGCCGAGCGCAATGCCGAGGAGCGGCTATTGGAGCTCTTGATGCCTACGCCGCCCGGCTCGGCGGAATCGGCCGACTCGACCGAGCGTACGCGCGAGAAATTTCGCGAGAAGCTGCGCGCCGGTAAGCTGGACGATCGCATGGTCGATATCGACGTGAAGGATCGCGGCCCGACGTTCGAGGTCTCGACCAATGCAGGCATGGAAGAGATGGACATCAATCTCAAGGATGTCCTGCCAGGCCTGTTCGGACAACGCACTCGCAAGCGCAAGATGCGTGTCGCGGAGGCGCTCGATTATCTGGTGCAAGAAGAAGAGCAAAAACTGATCGACATGGACCAGGTCACCCGGCTTGCTCTGGAGCGGGTAGAGCGCAGCGGCATCATTTTTCTGGACGAGATCGATAAGATTGCGGGCCGCGAGTCGGGGCATGGACCCGACGTTAGCCGCGAAGGCGTGCAGCGGGACATCCTCCCGATTGTCGAAGGAACCACCGTGAATACCCGCCACGGATTTGTCCGCACCGACCACATCCTCTTTGTTGCCGCGGGAGCCTTTCACGTCTCCAAACCGAGTGACCTGATTCCGGAGCTGCAAGGCCGGTTTCCTATTCGCGTGGAGTTGAAGTCGCTTACGGAGGCGGATTTCATCCGGATCTTGCGAGAGCCGAAAAACGCGCTGGTAAAACAGTACATGGCTTTGCTCGACACGGAAGGAATTAAGCTGCTGTTCACGGACGACGCCGTGGAAGAAATCGCTAAGTTCGCCGCCCGGGTCAATGAAATGGCCGAAAACATTGGCGCACGCAGGCTGCACACCATCATGGAAAAACTGCTCGAAGAAATTTCGTTCGCCGGTCCCGACCTGAAGAAGAAGAACGTGCGAATCGATGCCGTGTATGTCCGGAAGCAGTTGGCCGAAATTGTGAAGGACCAGGACTTGAGCCGGTACATCCTCTAGTTAAGCCGCGAATGCACGCGAATAAACGCGGATATTTGTTTCTGAGTTTGTGCTTAACCGGCTGCGCGTATGTGGGCGAGCCGCTCTATCCGGCTCTCAATATTCCGGGCAGGGTTGTCGATTTGAACGTCGTGGAGCGGGGCAGCCATCTGGATATTTACTTTACGATGCCGGAGCTCACCACCGAAGGCTTGGGCATAAAACAGATCGGCGGCATTGACCTGCGCATTGGACCAAGCAAGTCCGATCCGTTCAATACGGGGCCTTTCAACATGGAGCAGTGGGCGGCCTCAGCGGCCAAGATCCCGGTTGCGGTGCCGGACAAACCCGGGTTGGTGCATGTACCAGTTCCTGTACGGGCTTTGGTTGGGCAGGATCTCGTTTTGGGAGTACGAATCGGCACCGCGAAAGGCCGGCGGTCGGAGTGGTCCAATCTGAAGAGCATCGAGGTGAAGCCGCCGCTCGCAACGCCCATTGGTGAAGCGCCGGAGCCGGTGGCGCAAGGCGTTCAGCTTAAGTGGAAAGCGGCCGGTGAACCCGCTTTTCGTGTTTACCGCAAGGCTGAGAAGGAGCTGCTAGCCGTGAAGCTCGCCGACGTAAAGGAGCCGCGGTATCTGGATACCACGACACAATACGGGACGCGCTATGAATACTGGGTTCAGGGGTTTGACGGCAATGTCGAGAGCGAGCTGGCCGGGCCCTTCGCGATCCAGCCTGAAGACACGTTTGCTCCGGCGGTACCCGCGGGAGTGGCCGCCAGCGCGGGTCTGCAAACGGTCGAGCTCGCCTGGGAGCGCAATAGCGAAGCCGACTTCAAAGGCTATCGCGTCTATCGCGCCACCGGCGATGGGCCTTTTGAGAGAATTGCGGATCGGATTGAGGCGCCCAGTTTTTCGGACAATAAAATCGAATCGGGCAAGCACTATCGATATGCGGTTTCTTCAGTGGATCAGAGCGGGAATGAGAGTGAGAAATCCGCTCCAGTAGAGATAGCAGCGCCTTGACTTATACATGAAACAAATCCGCTATAGCTTGAATACTCAGATTCACACCGGTACCGGAGAATTGCCAATCGGCGCGCGGTTGCTTCCGCCTTGTTCGCCCACGAAGATCGTTTGCGTGGGCCGTAACTATGCCGAGCATGCTAAGGAGCTGGGCAACGAAGTCCCCAAAGAGCCGTTGATCTTCTTGAAGCCACCGTCGTCGCTGATTGCCTCGGGAGATGCGATCGTGTACCCCACTCTCTCGCAGCGTGTCGATTTCGAAGGAGAGCTCGGCGTGGTGATCGGCAAACGCGCCCGGAAAATCCGGGCGGGTGAAGCAAACGATTACGTCCTGGGCTACACCTGCGTCAACGACGTCACGGCGCGCGATCTGCAACGCAAGGACGGCCAGTGGACCCGAGGTAAAGGCTTCGATACGTTCTGTGCCGCCGGGCCGTGTCTTCTGCCGAAGGAGGACGCCGAATTCTCCTCCATGCGCGTCCGGACGCTGGTCAACGGCGAAGTGAAACAGGACGGCTCTGTGTCAGAAATGTTATTCAGCGTGAATGATATAATCGCTTACGTCAGCGCGTTCATGACCCTCGAACCGGGCGACCTGATCGCGACCGGGACTCCGCCTGGCGTGGGACCGCTTGAGCCTGGATCAAGGGTTCAGGTGGAAATCGACCAGATCGGCGTTCTTGAGAACACCGTAATCAAAGAGTAACCAAATGAAATTCTTCTTAGACACAGCAAATCTTGACGAGTTAAAGAAAGGCGCGGCTTGGGGCATAGTCGACGGCGTCACAACCAACCCCACCCTGATCGCTAAAGAGGGAATCGCTATTGAGGATCAGATTCGCCGGATCTGCGACATCGTGGATGGCGATATCAGCGCCGAAGTGGTTTCAACGGACGCGGACGAGATGGCGCGGGAAGGCCGCAAGCTCGCCAAAATTCACAAAAATGTTGTGGTGAAAGTGCCGCTGACGCGAGACGGCATCAAGGCCTGCTCGATCATGAGCAAAGAAGGCATCCGGCTGAATGTGACGCTGTGCTTTTCAGCGGCGCAGGCGTTATTAGCCGCCAAGGCCGGCGCTTATATTATTAGTCCCTTCATCGGACGCATTGACGACATTGGCTGGGACGGTGGGCACCTCATTCGCGAAATCGTCACCATTTACAAGAATTACGACTACAAGACGCAGATCCTGGCGGCGTCATTGCGATCGCCTATCCATGTCATTGAATCCGCCAAAGCCGGCGCTCACATCGGAACGATGCCGATCAAAGTGATGGAGATGTTGTTCAACCATCCATTGACCGACAAAGGCCTGGAGCAATTTCTGAAAGACTATAACAAAGTTTTCCAGGAGCAGCCGGTCGGCAGCCGGTAGATACTCATCAGCGTGGGGCAGACGGTCGCCTTTTGCCGTCTGCCAGGGCGACCCGATTTTAGGTCGCCTGCGATTCGGTCGAGCCCGAGAAAACCGTTCGTCGAGAGCCGAAGAGTCAATGATCACCGAGTTGGCGAGCCCCACTCGTCATACCTGATGATCTCATCGGCTGTTCGATGATCATGAGGCGCTCCTTCAGCTCGGCCGAGGCAACCGCCCCGTGTTCCACGAGCGCCGTCAGATACTCGTCCACGGAAGGCCATTCGCCTTGGCCAGAGTCACCAGCTTGGCTTCTACTTCAGGCTTAAGCCTAAGAGTGATCGCCACAGGCTTAAGCCTAAGAGTGATCGCCATAATTTCAGCATATACACCCCAGTTCGCTAGGGGAATCACTTCAGTTCTTCGCCCGCCGTACTCTGGAAGCAGTATTTGGGAAGCAGTATTTGGATTCGTTCGCGTGCAGTTACCTCTCTGGCTCAACCGTGATTTTACCGGCCTCGATCCGAGCATTGCGCCGTGCCAACTGAAATGGGCTTTCTAGACTCATCCACAACTCGGCACTCGTACCAAAACCATCAGCGAGGGCCTTGGCCGTTTCGGGCGTAATTGATAGCTTTCCAGCAATGATTTCGTTTCACAGCCTGTGGCGGACGTCCCAAGATTTCGTTCCTCGCGGATGTAGTCCCCAGGAGCGAATGTTTCAGGGTTAATTGGTAGGGCCATTAATGGTAATCCTCAATTCCGACAATCACGATTTTCTTATTCGGGGAGATCCCATCGAGTTCGATGATCAGCCGCCATTAATCGTTCAATCGCGCAGAATGTTGGTGAGGGCGATTCCCTTGCAGCTTTTCAAACCTAAGTGACTTCCACGTACAGGTCCCTCTCATCCTGAGCCTGCCGAATAAAGTTCATCCGATTCCGGTACGCCTTAACGATTGCTGCAGAATGGCCGCCATCTCGTGCTCACCACAAATCTTCGGTGGAAGTCAAGGCAGTGCTCCTGGTCGGCTCCATCGGCCCTTTTTCCCACGCAGTGCCAGTGAAGCACACCCTGCTTCCGGCCATCCTTCACTGAACCCAAATAACTCCGCCGCCTCGCCGGTTCTCTCCCGAAACCCACACCACCGGCTGCCGACCGCTCTTCAGCCCTGGCGGCA
Organism: Bryobacteraceae bacterium; assembly: GCA_051000095.1. Lineage (GTDB taxonomy): Bacteria > Acidobacteriota > Terriglobia > Bryobacterales > Bryobacteraceae > JBBSHP01. The sequence continues at coordinate 24,348 of JBPCOQ010000142.1, forward strand.
CGGCGGCATTCACCTGATACAATCCCACGAATCCCGGGGTGAGCCCCGCAAATGCGACCTTGGCCGCGATCCCGCCGATCTGCACCTCGGGCGTCGCGACCGCCTTTGACACTGGATTCGATCCCGATGCAGTTCCCGCCTCCACCATTGGATCTGTCGCGCCCAAGCCGGTACCGTAGAACTCGAGCGTTTCGCCCACAGCCGCCGGATGGGTCATATCGGCCGGAACCGCGGTGCCCGCATGATACGCCGCAGCCTGATCGTATCCGCTTGTAATTCCCGGGCCCGGCACGTGATAGAAGAACACGTCCGGCGCCGCGCTCTGCACTTGGGCGGTTCCGCTCAGGGGCGTTCCATCGTTGAACTGAAGCTGGATCGCCGCTTGACCCGCTGGGGTCGATTGCGGCAACTGCGCGTTCACCTGCCACGGCGTCACGGCCTGAACCGGAACCGGCTCGCCATTCACAGTGACAGAGATTCCTCCCAGGCTCTTCGGCAGCGGGAGCCGGTTCGCGGTCTGCAGTTCGTCCGGCGCGAAGTTTGTGCCATAGATGGTGAAGAACGATCCAGGCGAGGGCGCGACGAAATTTCCAAGACCTACAATCCCGTTAACGCTGATGGAACGCGGCGCGTAGATCAGTTCAAAGCTGCGTCCGAACGGTGACATGGAGATGGAAGCGATCGCCGCGGTCCCGAACTGGGCCGGCCCCACTGTACACAAGATACGCGAGCCGTCATCGCTAATCACCACATCCGAAGCGGCGGATCGCTGCAGGTTGGTAAGGGCTACAGGGGCACTCTCGCCGACGGTAGAAAGCAAATACACCTGGCCGCCTTGAATGTAAGCCAGCCGCGTGCCGTCCGCCGATAGCGAGAAACTCGCGATGTCCGCGATACCGGAGGTAAGCTGGCGGAGCGAGCTGCCGTCGACGCGCGCGATGAACAGGTTCAGCACTCCGCTCTGTAGATCCCCGTTCAAGTTGCTTAGAAAAACGACCGAACTTCCGTCGGCGGTGATGACGGCGTTCCGCGCGAAAAGATCCTTGTCGTTGAAGTGCGTAACCGCTCGCACGTTGCTGCCATCCAGGTTCATTACAAACACGTCGGTGGGTGAGGCGGCGAGGGTTGGGCCGTTGACCGCGGAGCTTGTGAACACGATCAGCCCGTTACGGCTGACCACGCGCTGCGCCGCTGGCGCGAGGCTGCCGCTGTAGACCGGCAAGCGCGCCGCGTTGGTTCCATCCACGTTCACGACAAAGAAGGGTTGATTGCGAGAACTGGTGTACAGCACCTTTGTCGCATCTGCTGTAAAGTGCGGCGTGTGGAGGCACGGAAAAGCGCATCCCAAGCACAACGCGGCCGACGGCTGAATGCACCCTTCGGTATCGACAGCTACCTTGGTGTCCATCAGCGTGGAGGTGTTCACGACGTGCACTTCTTCGCTGGTCTTTCCGTTGCTGGGAATCATCGAGGTATACGCCGCTTTCGAGCCGTCCGGCGATTCCGCAACCGCGGTGGCTCCAATCGCGACGTTGGAGCCTTGCAGTTGCGTCAGCCGGCGAAGCGTTTTCGAGTCGATTCGCGCGACGTAGACGTCCATGGGTCCGCGATCGGAACTCCCTGGCGGAATGATCGACCCGAACACCGTGGTCTGTCCGGAGGCATCCACCGCCGGCGGCAGCACAAGATTGCTCGGGCCAATCGAGACAGGAGCGGCTACTTGTTGGGCGGTGACTAGACTTGCCCAAGAGAGCAACGCCGCACAATGGATTTTCCGGATCATGAAACACCTCCCTAATGTCAGACCAACCCAGGGCAAGAATGCCTGTGCGGTGGAGTTTCTACATTCTTACGTGGGGCAGGTTGGCAAGCTAATGCCACATACTTTTTCTACGAGCAAGCCGGGGACCGAGGCCGACGGATGCAAATGGCCACTGGGGAGATCAAGGCGGATGGCTTAAGGATTGCGCCTGGGCTTTGCGGTCGGCTTCAGCTTTTTTAGCAAGCGACGCCAGTGCCGTACGCGATAGTCGCTCCAAGCGGCTGAGTAGAGACTTCAGTTTACGGTGTTGCTGAGCTGCCGTTTTGTAAATTGCTCCGGCTTCCGGGCTGAGCCGCAGATTGACGGTTTTGGC
>JBPCOQ010000175.1:0-13119 GCA_051000095.1 Bryobacteraceae bacterium
TGAAGTGTGCCGTTGCGCGAACAACGGCCTTCTCCAGTGTTCTTCAGGAGCCCGGCCCGAGTACAGGACAGCTGTGGAACGGTTCAGATCACGAGCGCAGAAATTACCGCGCAGCGGTTTAGTTCAACGGCCAAAACAGAGGTGCCGCGCACCCTTTCGGCCAGTCAGACCGCCCGCAACACCACCACGGTCATATCATCGTGCTGAGGCGCCCCGGCCGCAAACGCATCGGCCTCCCCGATCAGCCGGTTGATCACATCGGACGCGCGCATCCCTCCGCATCTCTGAACAACCTCGATGAGTGCCTCTTCTCCCCATTCATCATCGTTGGCGTTCATCGATTCGCTGATGCCATCGGTGAAGAGCACCAGCACGTCGCCGCGCTCCATCTGCACGGCCGCCTGGATATACTGAGCGGGCCTGAACAAACCAACTATGGGGCCACCCTCTTCCAACCGGATCACTTTTGCGCCTCGAAAAATCATGGGCGGATTGTGCCCGGCGTTTACGTAGGTGAGCTTCCTTACGTCCGGCTCATACCGGGCATAGAAAAATGTGGCGTACCGATTGGACGGCGTCGCATTAAAGATGAGCTGGTTCATGTTGCTCATCAACCCGGCCAGGTCCACCGTCCCGCTGATTGTCTGCCCGCGCAGCGATGCTTGCAAACAGGCCATCAGCAAAGCTGCCGGAATTCCCTTGCCCGATACGTCGCCGATCGCAACCCCGAATCCTCCGCCGGGCAGCTCGATGAAGTCATAATAGTCGCCACCCACGCCGAGAGCGGGACGGCATCGGCCGTCATAATCCAGGCCCGGCACTTCTGGACGAGTCTGGGGGAACAGCCGCTCCTGAACCTCGCGAGCAATCTCCAGCTCGCGGCTCAACCGCTCTCGTTGCGCGACTTCGCCGGCAATGGCTTGCGTTAAAAAGCTGTTCTCAAGAGCGAGGCCAGTCTGCGCTGCCACCGACTCAAGCAAGTGCACATCGCTCTTCGAGTAAGGTTCTTCCGAACGCTTCGGTCCCAAACTGACCACGCCGATCAGCTTTTTCTGAACCGCCAGAGGAAGCAGGAGTTGCGAATCCAGCTCGCGCAGTTTGTCCCGGTCTTGATCGGTAATCGTCTCATCGCGATAAATCCACGATTCGGGATCGTCCGGGTAGATCTTGAGCGGCTGCCGATTTTGCTTAAGCTGCTGGATCGTGCCATCGTGCTCTTGAAATCCAATAGCGGGCGTAACGGAGTATCCGATTGAATAAGCAGGCTCGTAATGACCGTCGCTCTTCACCAGCATCGCCACACGATTGACATGGAGAGATTGGGAAATCTGCTGCGCCACCGTGCGGAGCAGCGGACCGGTTTCGACGATACTCCGAACCTTCTCGCCGAGTTCACTGAGGATCTGCTCGGCGCTATAAGCTTCCCGGAAAAAGCGGCGGTCCACCCAGCGGCTCAGCCATGCGCCGGCCTGCCGTATCCGCAACACAAACACCACGCTAACAGCGACTATCGCGACCTTTAGCCAAGCCGGGAGATTTGCCGCTATGGTAAACGCGCCCCAGATCACGGCGGACGCGACCATTGCTTGCAGAACCCGAACACCACGTGCCGCTAGTGCATACCGCAAGCCTTGGCGCACCACGACGCGGACATCGAGCGCTCTCTGCACGACAATCACGTAAGCGAGCGTGAGTGGAAAAACCGCCAGAAAGAGGATTGCCGGAATGAAAAAGTAGTCCGGAATACCGGTGAACCCGTATTTGATTCCGTAAACGGCAACAAAGAACAGCGGAGTGAGGGCAACTCCCGCGCCCCATTCGAGCAGTTTCAAGCGCCGCTTGGCGTCTGAAGAACTGGCCATGCCGTACTTCATGCCGATCGAGATGAAGAAGCCCGATATCGCAATCATGCCCGCATAAAAACCGGCCACGTAGACGCCCTCGAAAAAAGGCCGCATCCGAGTCACGCTGGCGATGTTTTCTGAATCCCCTACGGCCAGCGTGGCCACTCCCGCCGCTGCCGCCGCTATAGGAACAATAACCACCCACTTAAGCCACGGAAACCGTCGATCCCAGAAAACTCTTTCCGGAAAATAGATTCCGAACAGTAGTATCCACGCGCCCCAGGTGGCATCGAATAGACTGTGGTACGCCAGCGCAATTATCCGTGCGTCCGAGGGCCAGCTCCAGATGGCGTGCGATGCGATCTCGCCCGTGCTCATCTGCGCGAAACTCAACATCATCATTAGAAGCAGCCACGCCAAGCCATCCCTGGGCCGCGCAGCGAGTACTCCAAACCCAAGGATCAAGCAGAACGCCGGGGTCACAATAAACATCGCGATGTTCAGCGCCCACCCCAACGCTCCAGCCCGCTGTCCATGTTCGAGCGGGATCGGCACTACTGCATCTCCGCTTTGGCCTGGATGGTGGACGCGAACACTCAAGGTTTGGCTCGGATGCATGCTCAACAACAGGTGGCTGACTTGCGACTCGCCTCGATAGGGTTCACTGCCGAGGCTGATAACTTGGTCACCTACCCGGAGCCCCGCTTTCTGAGCATCATCGCTGATCGCGGCAAGCCGGTCCGTCGCAGTCGCCAGGTAGAAAGGCCGGATCGGGTCGACTTCCGCGCGTTGCATTTGGCGCACGACATAAACCGCGATCGCCGCCTGCCAGGAGGCAGCCAAAAAGAACAGAACGGCAATCACCCAATACAGCACCCGATTGGTTAACCAAACTGCCATAGTCGTACAAACAGCATACAAGCTCCCCACCCCGCTCGTACGCGCAATTTGTGCCGTTACTGAGCGATGCGATAGGACGCAAGCAGCGTCTGGCCGGGTTGCGGTCCCGTGCCTGGCTGAAACAGAATAACTCTGCCCCCGGACAGCATGTAGTCCACATCCATTTTCAACCGAACTCCATTGAGGTACAGATCCAGGCTTGCGGCTGGACTTGGTGTTTTCGACAGCGTATACGCCAAGTTGACTCCCAGCACTCCGCCTGAGGGAATTTCGGCATCTACGAAGCCCACGCCCGGGATGCTGGCGCCGACGCGGTATGACGCGACGAGTAGATCGGTCCTCGAAGGAACCTGGGCAGTCAGGAACGTCAGGCTTCCGCCGCTCAGGCTATAATCCAACCCTTGTTGCTGTAGCAGTCCGTTGCGGAAAAGTTCGAGACTTGCGGGAGGATTCGGGGTATTCGACAGAACAAACGACTGGTTCGTACCGTCGATCGCTCCCGCCGGAGTTTCGCCATCGACGAAACCGGTTGACGGATTCGGAGGACCGGTTGCTCCGCACGGTCCTGCAGTGCCGTCCACGTGAACACAGTCCAACAAGTTGCCCAAGGCGCCATCGATGGCTCCGGACTGGTTGATCACAGCGGCGCGGGAAGGCGTGAAACCGGTCCCAAGACTGGGACGTATGTTCAACGCCGCCGTCAGTCCGAGGATGTCTGAAATTTGAGCGGAGGTGATCGGGATAGGCGGGATGGGCGTTCCCCCGATCACCGTACCTGGGTCGCCGACGCGCACCTCGCGGATCCTGACCGGGACGTTGCTCGGCGGCACGATCCAACTCTCCGCGAACTGCGCGTTGCCATCGCTGTTGTACACCACCGTGTAACTGGCGGGCGTGATCGCGTTCGTGGTCGGGACCAGCCGCACCCGGATAAACCCGTTGACGATTTTCGTCGTGATGGTCTTGGCCGCGATTGTGGTGCTATCCACCGCCTGAAAACTCTGCCACGAGATAGTGGCGATGCCCTCGAAGCGGCTGCCATCCGCCTTGTAGAGGATGTCCTGAACCGTGGTCAGCGGCGGCGCCGCAACTGCAATCGTGCACGAAAACAACACGAGACCGATGCTCAAAGAGCATCCCTTCAACCTCAACATTCCTGCCTCCAAAAAGAAGGACCCGAACAGCCATACAGCCATTCGGGTCCAAAAGGAACACGTCACAAATGTCTACATCTGCTTTGAGTCTAGAGGCGGGATAGAAAACAGGCGTACCGCGCGTGTTCGCGGTTTGCCCGCAAATTGGTGAAAGCGCTGAGCTTTCCCAATGAAGATTTTAGTGAAACAGTTGTGACTGGGCTGGGATGCGCTCCACACCCAGGTAGGGCTGCAATGCTTCCGGCACGAGAACGCTGCCGTCGGCCTGCTGATAATTCTCGACGATGGCAACCCAGGTCCGGCCAACCGCGAGGCCGCTACCATTCAGCGTATGGGCGAACTCCGCTTTGCCCTTGGACGTTTTGATGCGGATGGAGGCGCGGCGGGCCTGATAGGCTTCGAAATTGGAACAGGAGGAAATCTCTTTGTAAGCGTTTTGGCCGGGCAGCCAGACTTCAATGTCATAGGTTTTTGCCGAAACGGCTCCCATATCGCCGGTGCAGAGAACGACAGTGCGAAACGGCAGTCCCAAGCGCTTCAGAATGTCCTCGGCATCGGCGGTCAGCTTTTCCAGCTCGTCATAGCTCTGCTCGGGCCGGGTGAATTTTACCAGCTCTACTTTCTGAAACTGGTGCTGGCGGATAATGCCGCGAACATCGCGCCCGTACGATCCGGCTTCGCTCCGGAAACACGGAGTATAAGCGCAGAGTGCAATTGGCAGATCGTCCGGGTTGAGAGTCTCATCCCGGAACAGATTGGTTACGGGAACCTCAGCCGTGGGAATCAGCCAGAGATCCTGGCCTTCACATTTGAACAGATCGGCGGCGAACTTGGGAAGCTGGCCAGTTCCGTAAAGGCTGGCCGAGTTGACCATGAAAGGCGGAAGCACTTCGGTATAGCCATGCTCGCGCGTGTGCACGTCGAGCATGAAATTGATCAAAGCGCGCTCCAGCTTGGCCCCGAGGCCCCAATACACCGCAAAGCGGGCGCTGGTGATTTTGGCCGCACGGTCCAGATCCAGAATGCCCATTTCCGGGCCGAGGTCCCAGTGCGGTTTCACCGGAAAATCGAATTCCCGCGGTTGTCCCCAACGCCGGAGCTCGGCATTCTCTTCGGGAGTCCTGCCCATCGGCACGGAAGGATGCGGAACATTCGGTACGCCCGCAAGCATGCTCAGATAAGACTGATCCAGCGCCTTGGCCTGCTCATCCAGCGCCCGTATGGTTTGCCGCAACTCCTTGCCCAGAACATTGATCTCATGACTCTCCCGATTGCGCTGCGCCTTCAGTTGCTCGGCTTCCGTAAGCGCGGCACGCCGCTGCAGATCCAGCGCGCGAAACTGCTCGACATCCAGCGTATATCCACGCGCAGCCAAACGCTCAGCGATAGCGTCGAGGTTGGTCCGGAAATAAGCAAGATCGTACATTCAAGAAATTGGCCACGGATGAACACAGATGCACACAGATAAAAGACTTTAAAGCTATCCGTGTTTATCTGTGTTCATCTGTGGCTATTTATCTTTTTTCTAGTGGTACCCACGCCTGCCCCACTGGCTTGCCAGTGTACTCGGCGCGTGGACGGATCAGACGGTTATTGCGGTATTGCTCGAGAATGTGGGCGGTCCATCCCGACATGCGGCTCACGGCGAAGATCGGCGTGAAGATGTCGATCGGAATCCCTAGTGAGTAGTACGTGGATGCCGAATAGAAATCGACATTGGCGTTCAGACCCTTGAGATCCTTCATGGTCTGCTCGATTTTCTTGGACGTTTGATAGAGACCGATATGCCCGGTGCGGCGCCCGATCTCTTCGGATAACGACCGCAGGTGGGTGGCTCGTGGATCTTCGGTCTTGTAGACGCGATGGCCGAAACCCGGGATTTTGATCTTATTGGCGAGCCGGTCCCGGACATGTTGCAGGGCGGTACTCTCATCGCCCGCTTCGAGCAGCATCCGCACCACATCCTCGTTGGCGCCTCCATGCAGCGGGCCTTTGAGGGCGCCAATCGCAGACGTCACCGCGGAGTGGATGTCGGATAAAGTGGCTGCCGTCACACGCGCCGCAAACGTGGATGCATTCAACTCGTGATCGGCGTGCAGGATTAGCGCTACGTCGAATGCGCGTTCCATCACTTCATCCGGGCGCTTGCCGGTGAGAGTGTAAAGGAAGTTGGCTGCAAAGCTCAGCTTCGGGTCGCCGGGAACCGCTTCTTTTTTGTTGCGCAACCGGTCGAAAGTGGTGACGACCGTTGCCGTTTGCGCCATCAACCTATGCGCCTTTTCGAGGTTTGCGCCGGACGAGTTTTCGCGGGCCAGTGGATCGTAAATACCCAACATGGAAACCGCCGTCCGGAGCACGTCCATCGGAGGGGCCGATCCGAGGCCGCGCAAAAATTCGACAACTTCCGGCGGTATGGGCTGAAACTGGACCAGCCGCTGCTTCAAGGCATCCAGTTCCGGGCGGGTAGGCAGCTTACCATGCCAAAGCAGGTAGATGACTTCCTCGAAGGTGGCGTTTTCAGCAAGGGTGTGGACGTTGAATCCCTGGTAGCTGAGAATGCCTTCGTCTCCATCGATAAAGCAAATGTTGGAACTTGTCGCGACAACGCCTTCTAAACCCGCCCCTGTGACAGCCATCTATTTCATTCTAGCCGAAGACGCGCGGCGCGCGGCCCGTCGAGTCTTTTCCGGCAGTGGCGGGTTACGATAAAGCAGAATGAAATTCGCCGGTTTCCTAGCGCTTCTCGCGACCGCAGTTATCCCACAGGCGATTGGTCAAGGTTGGGACACAACGGGCAACAACTTGTTGCAAGGTACCTACTATTTTCGCGAGGTCATTTGGATTATTGGCGATAACGCAGGAGATTTGAGCCGCGCGATTGCGATCTACGGCACTATGGCTTTCGACGGGAATGGAAAATATTCCCTCAGTTCCCAGGTAATGGACAGCGACGCGGGAACACCCCAAAACTTCTCAGCATCCGGTACCTATTCCATCGCAGCCAGCGGTTATGGCTTTCTGAGTAACCCGCTCTCCACCGCGGGCGACTCGATCTACGGTTCGGTGTCGCGTGGGATTTTTACCGGCAGTAGCACGGAGGCGGGCGTGAACGATCTGTTTATCGCGGCGCAACTCGCCTCACCGGCGCCGACCAATCCGTCCTTCCAGGGCACTTATTCCATGGTGGACGTCGATCTACCCAGCGGCGTTCCCAGTGATACCAGAGATATCCAGTTTGTACTGAACGCCGCGGGGAACGGAACGATTGGAACAGTGCAGGCGACCGGATATATCGGCGGAAGAGGCAGCAGCGTTGTAACTCAAAATATCTCGGGCGTGAAGTATTTTTTCAGTAATGGTGGAGCCAACATCTCGTTCGGCGGTACATTATCGAATTCCAACTTGATCGCCGGAACTAAATACCTTTACTTCTCGGCCGACGGCAACTTTGTTTTTGGCGGCTCCCCAACGGGCTTCGACATGATAGCCGGGGTTCGGTCTCCCTCGGCCTCTCCCACGTTTGGCGGCTTGTATTACCAGGCTGGCGTGATCCAGGACGAATCGCAACTGGCCAACGGATCGGGAGATTTGGAAACGTTCTATGGATCTCTCAAGGCAAATGGCGGCGTGCTTTTGGCGCATCAACGGCTGCTTTCCCTGTCCAACAAAAATCCTTTCGATCTCACATATTCCGATTCGTATACTTTGAAATCGGACGGCACATATGACGATGCGAGTAACCATTACGTCTTTGGAGCGGGCGGCGCCATTCGGATCGGCCTCGGCAAAAACCCGTCCATTGGGATCAACGTCGCTGTCCAGGCGCCCGGATTCAACGCTTCCGGCGTCTTCATCGATCCTACTGGCGTCGTGAACGCAGCCAGCTCCTCTCTGTTCACATCGGGCGTCGCCCCCGGCGAGCTGATTTCGATCTACGGAGCGAATCTCGCGTCCGCTACTCTGGCAGATGGAACTTTTCCGTTCACGCTGGGCGGCGTTCAGGTGCTGGTCAACAATCGTCCCGCGCCGATCTACTCGATAAGCGCTGGTCAAATTTCAGCAGTAATTCCATTCGCGACAACAGAGCTGACGGCATCCATCCAGGTGAACAATAACGGCGCCCCTTCGAACACTGTTACCGAGTTCGTCAATTTGACCGCGCCAGGCGTGTTTACAATGCCCTCCGGTGGAATCGGCAACGCCGCCGCGCTGCACGCCGATAATTCGCTGGTGACTTCTACCAAGCCCGCCCAGGTTGGCGAGACGGTATCCGTGTTTGTGACAGGTCTCGGAGCCGTAACACCGGGTGTGGCGGATGGCGCTCCGGGGCCGTCCAATCCGCTCAGCGTCACAAGCAATCCGATCACAGTTTTCATCGGTGGAAAGACGGCCACGACCACCTTCACTGGATTGGCGCCCCAACTGGTCGGCCTCTATCAGATCAATGTGCAGGTGCCGGCCGGTGTCACAGCAGGCAACGCGCTCTTAGAAATCGCCGGACCGGACTACGATACATTGCAGGCAGTCCTGCCAATAGGGCAGTGAGAATTGTCCCGGTGGCACAGGCTTTCGAGCCCAATGCCACTTAGTTTTTGTGTTAGCAGGTAAGTCATTGATTTTAAGATAAGAATCCCCGTTGATGGTTTCGCCTGTCCTCGACGAAAAAGGCCGCAGGCGAAACCGCCTGCTCCACTCAGCGCAACGCAACTTGCTGGAATCAAATAGAATTTCGCAAAGTAAGGGGCATTGGGCTTTTCGAGCCTGTGTGGCTGTTCAGCCTATATCAACAAAGTGCCACACAGCCAAGAATGGCTGTGCTACGGGAAATACCGGTCCGGCAACAGCCAGTACGTCAACGCCGCCGACAGCGGGTGCATCAGTCCGGCCAGCAGAAATACCGGTGCGTAGGAGAAGTTGGTGACCAGATAGCCGGTGCCAAGCTGGGCCAGCATACCGCCTATCGCGCCGCCCGATCCGGAGAATCCGGTGACCGTTCCGATCTCGGGACCGCGATACAGGTCCGTTGGGATGGTCTGCAGGTTGGCAACCCACAGTCCGTGCCCAAAGGTGGTGAAGCAAGTCGCGCCGATAGCGAGCGCGGCTGTCGGGACGAAGGGCGCGAAGATCGCCAACGGCATCACCCCCGCGCCAAGCGCCATGACGAATTTGCGTGCCCGCGGCAGCGGCCATCCACGGTCCATCAGATACCCTGACAGCCAGCCGCCCAGTAGATAGCCGATGCCCCCAAACAGGAAAGGCACCGCAGAGTACTTGCCCACCATCGCGAGGTCGAAGTGCCGCTCTTTGCGCAAGTATTCGGGCAGCCAGAAGATCACGAAGTAGATAACCGGATCGGTGAAAAAGCGGGTCAGAATCAGAGTCCAGCACCCGCGCGTGCGCACTAGCGTCCACCAGCTTGGGGTTGCTTCGGTGGCAGGTCGCGCTTCTTCGGGCGCGGGCAGAAGAGGTTTCAGTCGTGCGTAATCGGCCGCGCTTAGAAATCGATTCTTGTAGGGCGGCTGATACAGAATCAGCCAGAGAGCGAGCCACGCAAAGCCAATGATTCCGGTGAACACAAACGCGAATCGCCAGCCGTGATGGAGCGTGAGCCACGCCACCGTATACGGGGCCAGTGCCGATCCGATGGAGGAGCCCGCGTTGAAGATGCCCATTGCCAAGGCCCGTTGATTCGCCGGGAACCACTCGTTCACGGCCTTAGCAGCGGCTGGCCATGCTCCCGGTTCACTCAAGCCCAGCAGAAACCGGTAACTTGTCAGCGACCATTTACCCTGCGCGAATCCATGCAGCATTTGAGAGAGCGACCAGCCGAAGATGAACACCGCGAATCCGCGCCGCGTTCCCAGGCGATCGAGTATGTAGCCCGAGCCGGCGTACATGATGGCGTACGCGAGAAAGAAGAACGAGAGGATGTACGAGTAATCGCGCTCGGTGAGGCTAAATTCGTGGCGAATATCGACTGAGACGATTCCGAGCGCTTGCCGGTCGAGGTAGTTGATCGCAGTCGCCAGACAGAGCAGCACGGCGATCACCCATTGCAGCTTGGGAATTTTCATTTTGTCGCGTCCTGACGCGGCAGGAATCCAAATCCCGCCACGGCAGACCCAAGCATGCGCGTGCCGTCATGAAACTCGGGCGTGGTCTGGATGATCACTTCCACCGTACCGGCCGCCGTGGGTGTCAGATCCCAGCGAACCGGCCGCGCTCCGGCGCGTGTGAAATCATGCTCGCCGATTCGAGTCCCGTTTAGCGACACCGTGACGTGACTGGTTTTGAGCTTTTGGATATAGTCATCGCCCACGGTCACGACCAGCTCAAACTGCTTCGCTCCAGCAGGGCGGCGCAGGCGCGCCGTGGCGAGCGGATCAGTCCAGCGGAAGTGATCCTCGCTGTCGTGCCAACCTCTCTCCAGTTGCCAGAGCGGTGTTCCCAGACCCATTTGGATGTACGTTCTGTCGGGGATCTCCTTAGTCCGCAGGTCCGCGATGAATTGATGGCGCGCCGAGTCCCACTCCAGGATCGCGAGAGATTCCGATCGTAGCAAATCGGAAGAATCCGGCTCGTGTACTGTCGTGAAGTGTACGTCTTGACCGGGATGAATAATCCTCAGCACGCCGCGGGTACCGTAGCCGTTGACCGGCCCCGAGCTATAGAGGAAGGTGAGGATATCCGGATGGGCACGACTGATATCCATGAGTCCACGGACGTAAACGCGGCGATCGGCTACATCAGCGAGAGCTGTACGCCGCAGCCATCGCATGTTGACGTAGTTCCAGGGCAGCCATATCAGGAAAAACAGCGCGACAATCGCGGGATTCAGACGCGCCGAAAACGCCCCAACAGCGATGGCCAAGCCGGTCAGCGGAACATATAAATACGCGCTAAAGAGGCGTCCGGGCAGCAGCAACATCGGCAACAAGAGCAAGCAGAAACTCAAGATCCCGAAAAGGACCCGGCGGTCGCGAAACATCAGGAAGAACAGCAGCACAGCGAAGCCCGCGTAGGGAATAAGGAAGAGATAGCGGGAATAGAAGAGGATACAATTCCGGATGTTGACCGGATCGAAGTGGAGCGTATACGAGGTGTCTCCCTTGTGCAGGTTATACAGGAACGCCTGGCCACTGATATAAGCCGAGATTAATAAAAATGGTATGAGCCGTTTCCAGCGTCGTTGACCTAACAGGAACTCGTAGGCGGCGAGCACGGCGGGCAGCATGATCGCAACTTCCTTGGCGTGATAGGCAATCAGAAAAAATGGGAGGCTTACGATCCAGCGATCCTTGATATAAAGCAGCAAGCTGACCAGGCAGAACGTGCAACACAACAGGTCGAATACATACATCGGCTTCCAATACACGTCAAACACGGCCATGTGGAAAATGAAGAACAAGGCGCCTACTCCGGCGGCGGTTCGCGATAAGCCTAAGCGGAGCATGATGAACCAAAGCAGAATGACGTTCACCAGATGGAATGCATGGATCGCGAAAATGTAGGGCGGAAAGTCGAAGCCGGCGGCGCGGCCCATCCAGCGGTAGAATACGTGTCCCACGGGGCGGAAATTATTCTCGACGTAGCTGGGCAGCAGGGAGTATTTGGCGAATTCCGATCCGGGAATTTCCCGCGTGAAGGTCAGGTTATCGAAGTCGTCATCCTGGAAGTAGCCTTTGTAAGCTCCTCGGTTGGCGAGCAGGAAAAGAGCGGCGGCCAAGACGAAGAGGCTGAGGGGAACAGGCGGTTTCGCCCAATGCCACTTACTTAAGCGGAACCAAAACATTTTCAATAACTTACGTCTTTGCAAAAATGTGGAGCAGCTCTCCGACCGGCTCTCGTTCCAGTGGCGAATACCTAAAACACCGCCTTCGGCGAGCAGGCCGGGGACCTGCTCCACGCTGGCAAACCGAACGTAAGCCGCTGATAAATCGGACCTTACCACCTGTCCTCGACGAAAAAGGGCCGGCAGGCGAAAACTGCAACTGGATGGCTACGGCGCCGACTGAATCCGCACCAGCTCCCCAGCCTCAACCGGCGCGCTCCCTTCGATGGTCTGCGGATCGCGCCAGAAATCCATGTAGGATACCTGGTGGACGCACGACACCGTACACATTGGCGCGCAGCCTTTTTTGGTTAGATACTCGCGCCGAATATCGGTCACTGAGTATTCCGCCAAAGGCTTGGCGGGATAGCCGCGCTGCTGCGAGCAGTAGTGGACCAAGCCATCCTCGCACACGTACAGGTACCGCGCGCCCGCGCGGCAACGCCAGTTGTTCGGGCGGCCGTGCGCGATGTTGTCCTGGAAATAGTTCATCTGCGAGAAGCTCTTTTTCTCGATGGTCTTCATTTCGAGAAATACGGCCCGCTCACGTTCTCCAATCGGCTCCAGTTGCCCGTCGCCATCGTGCAGAATTCCGAAGGTAGAAGTGAATCCGAGCTCCACGGCCCGGCGCGCCACCGTGAGTGCATCTTCGGGAATATGGATCCCGCCACCCAGCACCGAGTTGATGTTGACGTGAAACAGCGCGTGCGCGGCAAGGATCTGCAGCTTCTTATCGAGCACCTTCAGACTCTTCTTCGACACATCGTCCGGCATCACATTGTCGATGCTGATCTGCATGTGATCGAGCCCGGCTTCGTTCAATAGTTGAACGCGCTGGGGAGTCAGCAGATATCCGTTGGTGATCAATCCGGCGATGATGCCGCGGCTTCGCACATAAGCGATCAACTCGTCCAGGCCGGGATGCAGCAACGGCTCGCCACCACTGAATGTGATGATGGTCGTGCCTAGATCCGCCAACTGATCCAGGCGGCCCTTCATCACGGAAACCGGTACGGGCTTGGAGAAATCGTCGTACTCATTGCAGTAAGTACATGACAAATTACAGCGGCGGTTGGGGATGATATGCGCCATGACAGGGTGGTCTTTCGACACCAGGCCATTGAAGATCATCCGCCATTCCCGGGCGCGCCGGGTGAGCCACCTTAATCTTCGCCGCGACTTGAAACTGAGAGTAGACATACCTCGAAGAAATACTCTATTCAAGCATACCAATGGAGTTGGAGAAGCTCTAGCCAGGGGGACAACCAGGAACTTCGCACGACGGCTTGATTCTCGGAACCCGCATTGCGATCCGCCAGGACGTAGCCGGCATAGCGGGCCGAAACCGTCGCAGTGATAGCAGAAACGGTTCCAATGCGGTTCGAGGATC
>JBPCOQ010000088.1:0-2868 GCA_051000095.1 Bryobacteraceae bacterium
CTTGCTGCCAGCGGCGTTTCAGAAGCAAACAACACAAGAAGAACGGACGACGACGATGAGGTCAGACGGGCAAAACAGCTTGACGCGGGTGGTGGCGGAAACAGCGGAACAAAACTGGCTTCAAAAAAGAGACGCGTCTCACGGTGCTCTCAACATCACCGAACCCCGTGTTTATGGGGCCTTGCCAGCATCCAGGGAATGCTCTCCTGGAAATGTTACCCACAGATTCCTCGGACGAGGCTCTTTTTCTAGTTCGTCCAGGAATGCGCTGATCAAGGAAGTATCCAGATCCGTCAGAACCAGCCCGGAGGGAGGTTTGTGTAATCGCTTCTCGACAAACTGCAGCAACAGGCGAAACGTGTCCCGGTAGGAAGCGATCGTATGGGAACTGACCCGGCGCTGAGCGATCAACCTCTGCGTGAAGAAACGCTCCAGTAAACTGGGGAATCCGTTCTCATTCTTCATGCGCGAGCCCCCATCTGAGTTCCAGGCGGCGCGTGGCGAGCCCCATCAGTTCCGGCTCAACGGAAAGGTACCAGTAGGTGTCTGCCACATGCCCGTGCCCGAGGAACGCGGACAGCACCGGCAGGCGGCGCTCGATATCCTCGTTGGATCGATACCACTGCACCAGTGTGCGCACGGCGAATCGATGACGAAAATCGTGGAGCCGCGGCCCCTTGTGATCCTCCGGTCCGCGCAAGCCGATCTGCCGCGATAGATCGTAGAACGTTCGACGAACCGCAGAGCCGTCCAAACGGCGGCCGTGATCGTTCAGAAAGAAACAGGCCGATGATGCACTGCGTAGAAACCGGTTGCGGCGTTGGGCATAATCGCCCATGGCCTCACGAGTGGAGGAGTGGAGTGGGACTAGGCGGGTCTTGCCGAACTTCGTTTGACGGATGGTGAGAATACCCTCGCGGAGATCCACATCCGCCTGCTCCAGCTTTAGCGCCTCGCTGATTCGCAAACCGGCCACCGCCAACAGTCCGAACAGGCAGTGGTATGTCCAGGGCCGCAGACCCTGGCGGGGAGGGAGTTTCAGGGCCGCCGTCAATAGCTTCTGAATCTCCAGCTCCGAATACAGATAGGGCCTGGCGCGTTGTGGCCGAAACGGGAGCAACCCTATCGGGGGAATCTCCGTGCGTGGGTCGGTAGCGTGCCAATGGCGGGCGAATACGCGCACAGCACTGAGTCGTTGCGCCCAATCGCTAGGCTGGTGATCAGCGGGCAGCATCGCCCATTCCATAGCGAACTCCGTCGTTATGTGCGGCGCAGTCTTCTGCTCCAGGAACGCAGCAAAGTTCCGGAGATCATTGGCCACATCGTGCAGCTTGAATCCCAAGGTGCGGCGAAGGGTGATGTAATCGTCGATGGCTTGTCGCAAAGGCTTCATCGGCTACCTCCTGGCCAAGGAAGCGCAATGGAACGAAGCGATACCAAATCCACTTTGGCGTAGATTCGTGTGGTGTCCGGGCGTCGATGCCGTAGTAAGTCGCCGATCTCAGGCAAGGATGCGCCGCGTTGAAGCATCAGGGTGGCCAGACTGTGGCGGAACACGTGAGAGCCTCGATATTCCGACTCCACTCCCGCCCGCTCCATCGCCCTATCCACCAGCGAGCAAATCGCGATCGAGTTGGCGAACCCGGTTAGCGGCGCTTTCGCGCGGATGAACACGCGTCGGCTGGAACACCGCGGCCTCCCTGTCGAGAGATATTCTGCAATGGCAGTTCCCACTTCGGATGGCAAAGGCATCTGTGCCACCCGTTTACCTTTGCCGCGCACTGTGACCAAACCGGCTTCCCAATCGAAGTCGTCCAGCGTGAGAGCAACTACTTCGCCGGCTCGCAGGCCAAGACGGGCTAGCAGGAGCAAAAGGGCGTAGTCTCGTTTGCCAATGGCGGTTTCTTTGTCACACGAGCCCAAGATCTTCTGAATCTGCTCTCCAGCAAGAAACCTGGGCACCTGGGAGAGCGACCATGTGGCGATGGTGGGAACGCACGTCGCCAAATCGACAGACACGATGCCGCGATGGAACAAGTAGCGCAGAAAGGACCGCAACGCAGTCACCACCAACGGCGCGCGTTTGGAGGTGACCAAAGTGGCCTGCCGTGCACGAACGCAGTGATGTCGGTTGGGGTGATCCGTTGGCAGTGTACGGCTCCCTTTGGAAAACGTTCCGAAAGGAATGCCCGCGCAATAGGCGTGTAGTTGATCACCGTCGACTCGGACAAACTGCGTTCCTGGCGCAGGTATTTCTGAAACTCCCCCAGTGCGGTCTCAACGGCTGTCGGAGGTGCAGCGGGCACAACGGATCTGTCGGGCCGGAGTATGCTCAAAAGTCGAAACAAGGATGCAGAATCGCCTCTGCGGAGCTTCCCGCTTTGCGCTCGACCTTGAAGATATTGCTCGATGGTCGCCGGATCCATATCCTCGCCGGTCAGGCCTTTCCGTTCGAGCCAGCGGTTGAAACAGCCGAGCAGGCGAAGCTGTCCGAAGCCCGAATGGATTGCGTAGCCGTCCTGGCGCAAGCGCTCGGCATATGCTTTCAGAGATGAAACCAAAGGCCCGACTGTCACAGCCTCGATTGTTCTTGGATTGGTGCGGTCGTTGAAGAAGTAGTCGAAAGGAGTTTCCATTCGACCAGCATCCACAGTCGCAGCCCGCGCAAACTATGCCGAGTCTAAAATCATGAAACCCGTCAAAATCAGGGGAATGACGAGTTTACTCGGCACAGTCCGGAACTCGGCATAGCCGGCATACCTTTGCCTCAGACATGACCCGCGCGGGAGTGAGCCTGCCTGCGCTGATGCGTCTGATGGGGCATGCGCGGATTCACACCACCCTGCTTTATATTCAGCTCACGCCGCA
>JBPCOQ010000099.1:0-35192 GCA_051000095.1 Bryobacteraceae bacterium
CACTCTCGAAAAACCTTCCGTGCTGCGAGGTAGAGTGGAGCAGGCCGTTGGCCTGCTGAGCAGGCGAAACCGCCTACTCCACTCACTGCTTTTCATCGCCTTTGGTGGGCGATCCCGCGCCCATAAAAACGGGCAGGAATGCCCAATGTCACTTACTTTGTGGTAAGGCCCGATTTATTAACGGCTTACGTTGGGTTTGCCAGCGTGGAGCAGGTCCCCGACCTGCTCGCCGAAGGCGGTGTTTTAGGATTCGCCACTGGAACGCGAGCCGGTCGGGGACCCGCTCCACATTTTTGCAAAGACTTATCGATCAGTGGGTGGCATTGGGCAAGAATGCCTGTACTACTGCTGGGCGGGAACGATCGGGAAACCCAGCGATTGTGAGATCACGCGCAATCCACTCGTAATATTTATAGACGACGTCGGCGTGATAGAGCCCTGGGGCGGAGTTGCAGTCACGATTATGTGGGTCGGGCTGACAACCTGGATACGCTTCACCACGATATCGCTGCTGCCAAAGCCAACCACGGTCTGTGCATCAAAGGCCGTGTTCGTACCGACGATATCCACCTGCGTGTCGGCGCCTGCAATCAGGAACGCCGGCGACACCGTCACGCCCGGGACTGGAGCGGAATCGAACGTGTAGGTCGGCGGGGCCGGTCCTTGCAAGAACAGCGAACTCTGCCCATCGGAGTTCAGGGCCACCACTGCCGCTGTGTAATTACCCGGAGCGGCTGGTGGAGCGACGATCATTTTCCCGTCACTGCCAATGCTGGTCACGGTACCGGGCAGGCCATCAAACAGGATTCGCGTATCGCTAAAAAGGTTCGAGCCAACGATCTCGACCACCCGGTTGCCGTTGCTGTCGAAACTGCCATTCACCGATGCGATGAAGGGCGGGGAAGTCAGAGTGACATTGAACCCGGCAGGCAGCACGTAGAGATCGCCCGGCGTCGAGAATAGCAGATGCTTCGGTCCAGGGCCGGTCGTATTGCTCACCAGGACATCGAATTGAATGAACTGCTGCGTATAGGGCTGCCAGTTGTATATCTGAGCCGGCGTCCCGATCATCCCGATATTCAGGCCGGGAGTAAGCAGCCCATTGGACTGTAGCAGACCCGTATTTCCCCGCGCCACGAGAGCCGCTTTCACACCAACATTCAGGGGCGGGGAAGGCTCAGGCACATTCGTACTCGAATAGCCGTAAGTGCTCACCGAGGATATAAAGGATGAATTCCGCTGTACAACATTGAAGTTGATCGCGCCTGTTACACTGCCGGCGTACACGAACACGGCCTGCGCCTGTGTCCAGTCGCGAGTTCCGGGATAAAACAGCGTGGTGAAATTGGGTCCTGCCGGGAACTGCGCGTTCCTCGAATCCACGGGCGGCGTAATGTTGGCGGGATATGGCTCACCCTGCTCGGGAGGCGGCAATGGGTGTGCATAGATGAAGTATTGCCCGGGTGGAATCCCGTCAATCTGATACGTTCCGTCAGGATTCGTCAACATGCTGATAGCCGGATTGCTCGCAGAAATCGCCACCACCGAGGCCATGTTGACACCGGTTCCGTTGCCCAGCGCCACCTTGCCGCGAATGCTGCCGACTGTCGAAAGATAACCCGCGGCCGGATAGAGCAGGGAAACGCCCGCGATGTCATCGGCAGCCAACGGCGAAGCTTTCGTGCTCGCACTCGTAATGGCAGTCGACATCACGCTGGATGTGAGGGTATGCTGCAGACCTAAAGTGTGCCCGAATTCGTGAACCAGAGTTGTGAAGAATAGTTCGCTAAAGCTCGGCGTTGTAGCGTATGGCAGCCATTGTGTGAAGTCTCGCTTCAGCAGCATTCTGGATCGCACGATGGGAACGAAGGCTCCGCCTCCCGGGCCCTGAGTTGTGGTGCTTCGCACCTCCGGACCACTGAGCGCTACGAGCCCAGGCGGTATATCGTCCGAAAAATCGATATGAATCCCCGGCGAATTTTGCGCCGTGCCGGAAGTGTACAGACCACCATACGTCAACCGGAGGTCGGAGGACACTACATCGTTCCATACCTTGCCCGCGCTGCGGATCTCGCTGACGACAGCCAGGTAAGTATCACCCGGTGGCAGGATCGGGCTCTGGTCAGAAATAAAAAAGATAACCGTCTTATTTGTTAATAAGTTCAAATCGAATTTCTCAGGAATCGGTTGAAATGGTGCGGACCGGCTCGTGAAGTGAATGTAGTAGTAATACGCGGATGCCGGGGAGACCAGCAGCGACAACACAGCGACAGCCACCATCCAGGTCGCCAGACGCTGCGCTTGGAGCCTCATCCTATTTCGAAATCCCGGTGAGCGTAGACGCCACCCGGCTCCGCAGATCGGTGACGGGCATTGCAAACCCGGTATCGTCTATAGGTTTACCATTTGCGTCCACCATCTGCTCGGTCGAGATGCTTCGGCTAGCCAGTAGCTGGCCGCTCGAGAGTTGGGTTAGATTGAAGAGACCTTGGGATAACCCAATGAGTTGGCGCAATCCGCTCCGGCTTGTCCAAAGAAACAGAACGAACTCCTGCCCGTCCCGGAGCGAAGGCGCACCCGCGTACGTTTGGCGAATGCCATTACTGAAACCACCGGGCACCGCGAAATCCAGTTGAAGGACGCTGGTACCTTTCCACTGCTCTGAGACCTTCACCCGGTAATTCGTGTACAGCGTAGAACCACGCAATCCGAACCCGGTACACTGCACAGTGCCGCGGACGATCTCGCTGGATTGGCGGATCATGTCATCCAGGCTGAGCTGTTGCAGTGTAGTGGCGTGCAGCGGGGCCAGCAGGCCCACCAGCGCACCAGTAATCAGAACAGTTCGCATGTCGTATGTCCCAGAGCAACTGTGCAGCCACAGACCGGGCTACCAAAGCTGAAGCAGATCAACAATTTACTTGCATCTCCCGGTGTTCCGCTGTGTCCTCACGACACGTGCCCAGCCGGGTTTTGCCCCACCGGATCGCCGCCTCGGACGACGAGCAATGGTGTGCGTAACTGATGACGTACCGCATTAATTGTGGTTCCGAACAGCAAGTCTTTTAAACCCTTGTGGCCGTGAGCGCCCATGACGATCAAATCGGGTTTTAATTCCCGCGCATAGTCCACAATCTCGGCCTTGGGAGTTCGGGAATGCCGGACCACCGCTTCCACATCGACGCCTTGCGCCTGAAGTGAGCGAACGATGTCCGTTAGATATTGTTGACCCGCAGCCACTTCGGCGGTTGAGGAAAGTGAGCCGTACACTTGGCTGGTCACGCCCTCCTCAACGTGCAAGAGAAATAGCTTGGCATGGTAAAGCCGGGACATCGAAACAGCGTGCGCGATCGCCTCCCCGTCCCGATCCGAGTGGTCCAACGGAACCAGAATCTTCTCGTAAACAGGATGCCGCAGAGCTACTCCGACCGATTCTGGCAGTGCGACGGCGGCTCCGCCAAACCGCCGTCGCCAGACCGGGACTATGGGCTCGAACATGATCCACAGGAGCAAGATGCTGAGCCCGCAGACAGCCGCGATCAGAAACGTCTGCACCAAGCCTCGCCACGGGCCCGCGACCGCGAGCCAGTCCTGAATCGCCAGCCACACCAGGCGAGCATTCAGGCCCACGATGAGGGCGGCTACCGACCAAGCTACGACTCGAACCCAAGTGCGATTCGCGAAAGGGCCCATGCGATCCCGGCTGCTGGTGAAGTGGATCAGCGGAATCACAGCAAACGGCAGTTGCAAACTAAGGATGACCTGGCTCAGAATCAGTAATCGATAGGAGCCATGCTCACCCGCGAAATACACGGTCAGCGCGGCGGGAGTTATGGCCGCTACCCGGGTCAGGAGCCGCCTCAGCCATGGCCTCATCCGGAAGTTGAGAAAACCTTCCATAACTACCTGACCAGCCATGGTTCCAGTGAGTGTCGAAGACTGGCCAGAACACAGCAAAGCAATCCCAAATAACACGCTCGCCGCCGCAGTTCCCATGAGCGGAGCCAATAGCAAATGAGCTTGCTGGATCTCGGTTACGATAATGCCTCGCGAGAAGAATACCGACCCTGCCAGCACGAGAATCGCTATATTCACAAGCATCGCGCCGTTTAGTGCGATGGCTGAGTCGATAAAATTGAAGCGGCAAGCCATGGCCCGAGCCTTCTGATCGGCGCCGACCCGCCGCGTCTGAACCAAAGCCGAGTGTAAATAGAGGTTATGCGGCATCACGGTGGCGCCCAGGATTGCGATTCCTATATAGAGAGTCTTATCGGATATTTTCGGGATCAAGCCGCGGGCAACCTGAGCCAAAGGCGCGCCGGCCCACAGGATCTCGAGCGCGAAACAACCTGCGATCACCAGAATCAGGGCCAGTACCACGCTCTCGATAACCCGGATTCCTTTGCTGGTAAACCACAACACCAGGAGAGTGTCGGCCGCTGTCAACAGGACGCCGAGCAGCAGCGGAATGTGGAACAGCAGGTTCAGCGCGATGGCAGCTCCCAGCACTTCCGCGAGATCGCAGGCCGCAATCGCGATTTCGCACAGGACCCAAAGTAAGTAAGAAACGGGGCGCGGGTAGGTTTCGCGGCAGGCTTGGGCGAGGTCTCGCTGGCTGACGATCCCGAGGCGGGCGCTCAGGGTCTGGAGCAGGATCGCCATCAGGTTGGATAAAACGAGCACCCACAGTAAGCTGTAGCCGAACCGGGCTCCACCCTCGAGGTCCGTTGCCCAGTTTCCGGGATCCATATAGCCAACGCTTATCAGATAGGCGGGACCGGTGAACGCGAACAACCGCCGCCAAAGCGAGGCGTGAACGGTGGAAACCGAACTGTGGACTTCCGTAAGCGAGAGTTGGGTGGCTGGCGGGTATACTAACACGTAGTTATGCTTTTGAGATTAACTATAGTTTAGTTGGGAGTGCAGGCGGGTGTCAAGCTGCATTCGACCATATTGGTGGTTTTCAGCCAGGCACATATCCGAAAAGCACAGCACACTCAATGATTTAGCGATGGCAACGGAAGTGCTGATGACAAGCTAGCTCAAGGTACGCTACCTATGAATCGGACTCTTCTTTATTTCATTGCGTTTTTAGCTACCATGGCGCTGCTACCCGCCGTTGCCCAAGATCCAGGAGCGGACTATCGCCCGGGACCCGACCAAGGCGATCCCAGCCTGGGTGCAGAAAACGATCCGGCCCATGGTGTAGCACGGATCAGCCTTTTGAACGGCGAGGTTTCGGTGCGACGTGGGGATTCAGGAGATGTTGTGGCGGCGGCCATGAATGCGCCTTTGGTCACTCAAGATCGAATTTTGACGAGTTCTTCTTCGCGCGCCGAGGTTCAGTTCGATTCCGCAAATTTACTTCGTATCGGCTCAAACTCGGAGGTTCGTCTCAACGATGTCGAATACACTCGCTTCCAAGTGCAGTTGGCAATTGGAACCATTACTTTCAGAGTTCGCCGCAACTCCGAAGCTGGCGTGGAGATAGATACCCCGAGTATTTCTTTCAGACCGCTTGGCCCAGGCAGTTATCGCGTGATGGTGCGCGAGGATGGCTCATCGGAAATCACCGTGCGAGAGGGCGAGGCCGAGATCTTTGGGCCGCGTGGAACGGAGCGCGTGAATTACGGAACCACCGTGTTGGCGCAAGGATCTGCCAACGATCCCGAGTTTCAATTAGCAGCAGCGATAGGTCTGGACGACTGGGATCGCTGGAACGCACAGCGCGACCGTCAACTCGAAAGCGCGCGGTCGTATCAATATGTCAGCCCAGATATCGCGGGCGCGGAAGACCTGGAAGGTTACGGGCAGTGGACCAACGATCCGGGGTATGGAAACGTGTGGGTCCCGCGAGTAGAGCCGGGTTGGGCGCCGTACCGGGCGGGCCGGTGGGTGTGGGAGGATTTCTACGGGTGGACCTGGGTTAGCTATGACCCCTGGGGCTGGGCTCCTTACCATTACGGGCGCTGGTACTCCGGATCGCTCGGGTGGGCGTGGTATCCGGGTCCGAGATTTGGGCATCACTATTGGAGCCCGGCGCTGGTCGGATTCTTCGGATTTGGAGGCTACGGCGGGTTCCGCGCAGGAGTCGGATTTGGCTTCGGCAATGTGGGTTGGGTACCTCTGGCTCCGTTCGAGAAATTCCATCCGTGGTGGGGACGCGGGTTGTACGGCGGCTTTGCCGGGCGGGGGGGCCGTGAATTTATCAACAACACTACGATCGTCAACAACACGAATATTACGAACGTTTATCGCAACGCTCGCGTGAATAACGGAGTGACCGCCGTCGGGGCGAACGATTTCGGACGGCACACCGGCCAGTTTGTGGGCATGAACGGCTCCTCGATTCGCAATGCTGGCTTGGTGCACGGCGTTTTGCCGGTGACACCGGATCGCGCCAGCTTGCGTTTGGGCGACCGTTCAGTCCGGGCCGGAGCGTTCCCGCAAGGGCGCAACGTGAACTTCGCGGGGCGCAGCGCTGGCACAGCAAGTGGTACCCGAGTACCGTTTGAGCAACAGCAGCGCGCGATGGACCAGGTTGCTCGACGCACCTTTGGCAGTGGCTCGGCGGGAACCTCCGTGAACGCGCAAACCGGCGGGCAAGGCTGGAGGGGTTCAGGTAACGCCGCCACAGGTACTCACGGCTGGAGCCATTTCGGAGAACCGATTCACGGATCGGTGGCGGATTCGCCGCGGCAGGCTTCTCCGGCTGGTCAGTCTTATTCGCCCAATGGCGTCGGCTATGGCGGCCGCGGAAATTACCAGCAAAACCAGGCGGGTGGCAGCACCAATTGGCACCGCTTTGGCGAGCCATCCAGTCAGACTTACTCTGCGCCGCAAAGTGGTGGCCGTCAATCCTACTACGACAGCGGGGCGAGCCGGTCCTATCAGCAATCCGCGCCGCGCAGCACCTATCAAAGCGCGCCGCAATACAGCGCGCCTCGGAGCGATTACGGGCGGTCATACGGAGGCGGGCAAGCTGTGCGGATTAACCCGCCGATGGTCCACGAACGCTCAGCGCCGAGTTACGGCGGGGGTGGTGGAGCGCGCAGCGCGCCGAGTTATGGCGGCGGAGGTGGAGCGCGTAGTGCGCCGAGTTACGGCGGTGGAGGTGGAGCGCGTAGTGCGCCTAGTTACGGTGGCGGCGGAGGTGGAGCGCGTAGTGCGCCGAGTTACGGCGGTGGAGGCGGCGGGAACCACTCTAACGGTGGCGGTAATCACAGCAGCGGTCCAAGCAGCAGCGGTAGCCACGGCGGGCGGCGATAACCCAAGTTTTTCTTCCCTCAGGCCCAGGATCGGCAATTCACCCCTGGGCCTTCTTTTTGATCCAGAAATAAGTTTACATAATATACGTTATCGGAAGTGAAGTTAAGGTGTAAACTTGAACACCCCAAAAGGCGAGCTCAACATTCGCTTGCCTTGGTTGTAGCGCGGCATCTCTTGTATGTGCGACGTCGTGAAATAGATGGTGCCGTCAGAACCTTCGCTGAAGGTGTCGGGCCATTGGATTCGCGGGTCGGCCGCCACCGTCTCGATCCTGCCATCTGGTGAACGGCGCAAGATAGCACCTTGGTTAAGTCCACTCAGATAGAGCCGTCCCTTCTTGTCCATCCACATTCCGTCCACGGGAAACGTCTGGGCAACTGTTTCCACCGCAGCTCCAACCGCGTCCGGATTGGCATTCGCGTCGCGCAGAACGCTGGTTTTGATGCGGTAGAGCGTGGCTCCGGTGAGCGCCTGATAATACAGATACTCGCGGTCCGCCGATAAGGCTATCCCGTCTGAGTTGAACGACGGCGGTTTCCCGCTTGCGTCTCGCACTGATTTGCCGTTAATTTTGATGTCCACTCCTGGTTGCAGCTTGGTGGAAGGGTGACCATCCAGGGTCCGCCGAGCCTTCCCGCTCGCGAGATCCACCACTACGATCCCAGGGGATCCGCTGTCCGTGATGTAAGCGATTTTTCGCTGCGTGTCGAAGCGGACATCATTTAAATAGCTGTCCGATTTGGCCACTTCCGGCCCGAAAGCGATAACGCGAGTCACGCTGTTGCTCTTCAGATCAATCTGGACGAGCTTTGCCCCACCGGTTACCACTGGTCCGAATAACGGCGCCGCCGGATCCAGAACCCAAAATGTATCCGTGTCATCGACGACAACGCTCTGCACGCACACGAACGCTTTGCCAGCCGCATTCTGTTTTCCATCCCACCGGTTCCACGACTCATCCGGGAAAGGCTTGGTTGAACCATTCGGCAGGATCTCTATGACAGCATTGACGTAGTAATCGGACCATCGGGGGAAATTTACAAACAGCCGCCCCGAGTTGGAAATGGTGATCCCGGTGAGCTGAAGCGTGTCGTTGTGGTACACCTCTGTTAGCTGCTTCCCTTTCTGCGCCAAGCCAACCGTTTCGGTAATAAGTAGAAACACGATGGCTAGTTTGGTCATTATCACTCCTTAAACCGGATACTTGACTGGACACGATTAAACAACTGGTCGAGCTGAGCGGCTTCACTCCGGGGAGCGATCAATACCATATAAAACAGACCCTCCGGACGCGGCACTGTGATAACCGAATCGACCTCTGTTTCGCCCTGATAAGGGGAACGGCTGGTCAGAGTCGTCAGCAATCCGCGTTGAGAGGCAACCTGGACTTCCCTGCTCTCCCGCTCCACTTGCATTCCGGGATTTTCCTGCCTCAGTTGAGCTATCAAGGCCCGTGTGTCCCGCTGCAAATCCAAGTTGTCGCCTTGAGGAAAGTAATAGCTTATTTCTATACCGTATCCCACTGATACAGATCCACTTGTTGTCTTGACTAGTCCTTCCTGCGGAGCCACCGTGACCATGTTGCTCTGATCGTCGCCAAAGGCTTGCCAGTTGTCCGGATACGAAAACGTGAATGTCCGGCCGCGGTACTCCCGCAAGCCGTCGCTCGGACGTGCTGGCGGTGGCCCCGGAGCGTGCCCATCAGCGTAGGTCCCCGTCAAGTGACCGGGCGCCGGTAAATGGGAAACGAGATCTTTGATGTGCGGAAACTCGCCCGTGTTGGCTGTGAACGACCGTTGCGGCATTTGCCGGATCTCGCTCTGCACGGCGGCGACACGATTGCCCGGGTTGGGGTGATCGGATAAGAATTGAGCGAAAACACCCTTGGGGCCGCCCTGCGTTTCGAGTTTTTCGAAAAAATTGGCCATCTCAAGTGGGTTGTACCCTGCTTCCGCCATGATCTCGGCGCCGTTGTAGTCCGCTTCCGCCTCGTCCGTCCGCGAGAACTTCAGAAGCACCGAGTTTGCGCCCAGACCGAGTCCCAATCGAGCCAACTGGCCGAACATCCCGTGTCCGGCAATCGCGCCCGCCAGCATAGCGGGAATGGACACCAGGTTTTGCTTGCTGGCCCGGTTGGTGGCGTGCCGCAGCGCGACGTGCGACATCTCGTGTCCGATCACACCCGCTAACTGCGCCTCATTCTCGGCAACGGCGAACAGCCCTGTATTCACGAATAGGGGGCCCCCAGGCAACGAGAACGCGTTGACATTTTTATCGGCGATCGCGTGAATCGTATAGGGGAAGTTTCCAGCATGGGGCGATTGCTTCAGGCGATTGAGAAGAGTGTTCAGGTAATCATCCAACTCGCGGTTGTGAATCACCGGCATCTTCTGCTCGACCTCGGCCGCCGCTTCCTTGCCCAACTGCACGTCCTGTTGAGGTGAGAAGAGATTCCAGCCCGGCTTCAGGTCACGCAACTGCGCGTTCGCGAGAAGCGTTACGGTAAGAATTGTAAACACTACTACCCAGACCTTGCGCATGAATCGTTTTCTCCGTGTCTATGTTGAGATGCCGGGGAGGCGCAACTGTTACGTGGCGTATGCGATCAGCATAGAGAGAACCTAGTGCTTTGAAGGCTGGTGGATTTTGCGCTCGACTGCACTTCGATCAATCTGTACGCCCGCTTTCCAGACCTTTACGATATCGCGGGTCGCAACAATGTTTCTGGCTGGATCTCCCTTCACCAGCAATAAATCCGCCCGCCGCCCTACCTCAATCCTTCCCCGGTCAGTCAGTCCGAACTGCTTCGCCGGCTCCGACGTCGCCGCTCGCAAAGCCTCTTCAGGCGTGAGCCCGCACTGCGTCAGCAGAAGCAGCTCTTCGTGCAGACTTGCGCCATAGTCGGTACTTGGATTCGGCGAGTCGGTACCTGCGAGTATTGGCAGTCCCGCATCGTGCAAGGCCCGCACCGCTCCCTGAGCGTACTCATAGTGACTGCGCGCGACCACCTTTTCCGGGAATTTCGTCTTCAAAATGCCAACTGTCCATCCCAGCAAATATGGCGCGAAGCGGTTGTCCGCCACGAGCCCTTCGCCGGTGGGCCTCCCGCTCGCGGCCGAAATCACGGTCAGAGTCGGCGTGAATACCATGTGGGTCGCTTTGGCAGTCTGGATAAATTCCGCCGAGATCGGCGAATCCGCGAAAATGTGCTCGACACCGTCCACCCCGGCTTTCATCTCCGCCAAGCCCTCGGCCTGCACACCCTCGTGCGCCACAGCCATCCTGCCACGCCGGTGCGCAGCCGCAACCAACAAATGGAGCTGCGCTTCGGAAAGCGTCGGAAGTTGGTGTTCGTACATGATCTTCAGATAGTCGGAACCCTCTCGAAACCGCGCGTCCACGAACGCCTGCACATCGTCATTGGGTCCAAGTACGGGCATCGGCACTCCCATTTCCGCCGGATGTCCATGCGGCACCGTGGCTCCTGTTCCGGCGGTCCGAAAATCGGCGGCATTCGGATAATCGCCGCGCTCTACGGCTTGTTTCAGCGGAATCAGTTTTTTGGCGTCGCCCCACATGTCCAGCTCGGTCGTGACGCCCAGCACGGCAGCTTGCTCCAGTGAGTCTTCTCCGCCAATATGAACGTGTGAATCGATCAATCCGGGCAATAACGTCATGCCCGTGGGTTGACCTTGGGCCTCCGCCAGTTCTCGAATCATCCCATTCTCAACCGTTACCGATTGATTGCGCAGCATTCTGTACCCGTCAAACACGTCTACGTTGACAATGACAAAGCGGCGCGCTGGCGGTTGTGAATTGAGTGTGCAGCCCACTGAAACAAACAGAACCAAACTCCGGAACGTCATGTCTTAAGTATCGGGGTATTCGGCCGCTGGCAACGCTATAATCGTTGTATGTTGAAGCCCACCGCGAAGATCTGGCATAACGGGCGAATGATCGCCTGGAACGACGCCAAAATACATGTCCTCTCTCATGTGACCAGCTACGGAAGCTCGGTGTTTGAGGGTATCCGTTGCTATAAAACCAAGTCGGGTCCGGCGATTCTGCGCGCCCGCGAGCATGCGCGGCGGCTGCTGGATTCCGCCAAGATCTATCGCATGGACTTGACATACACGATTGACGAGCTGGTGGAAGGCATGTCCGAGCTGGTGCGGGTGAACGATCTCAGCTCCTGCTATTTTCGTCCGATCGTGCTGCGCGGTTACGGGGATGTCGGCATACTGCCGTTCAACAACCCGATCGAGGTCTACATGGCCTGCTGGGACTGGGGCAAGTATCTGGGCGAGGAAGCGCTCGCGAAGGGAGTGGATGTGTGCGTCTCGAGCTGGAATCGAATCGCGCCCAATACCCTGCCCGCTCTCGCCAAAGCCGGCGCGAACTATATGAACTCGCAACTGATCCGCATGGAAGCGAGCATCAACGGCTACGCGGAAGGCATCGCGCTGGATGAAGCGGGTTATGTGAGCGAAGGCTCCGGCGAGAATATTTTCCTGGCGCGCGACGGCAAGATCGTGACGCCGCCGCTGGGCGCTTCCGTGCTTCCCGGCATCACGCGCGATATGGTGCTCACGCTGGCGCAGTCGCTCGGCATCCCGATTGTCGAGAGCATCGTGCCGCGCGAGATGCTCTATATCGCGGATGAAGTGTTCTTCTCGGGAACCGCCGCGGAGATCACGCCGGTGCGCTCGGTGGATCGCATCGTCGTCGGCAAAGGCAGCCGAGGGCCAATTACCGAGAAGCTGCAAAAGGCATTCTTCGGAATTGTGACCGGCGATGCGCCGGATACGTTTGGCTGGCTGACGCCGGTGCATGTCGGGCAACCGGTCGGAGTGTAGTGACCCGCGCGGGTGGGATACTGTACATCAATTTTGCCCGGTACTTCATTCCCGAACGTTGCGTTGATCCCCCCGGGTGCGCTCGGGTAGGCCGGGGCCGGGGTGAAAACCATTGCGATAACCGGATCAGTACCTGGCCTACTGCTCGCTCTTCGTGCCGGTGCCCCACACCGCGTTAGTGCCCCACACCGCGTTAGTGCCCCACACCGCATTCGTACCCCACACGGCATTGGTTCCCCATACGGCATTCGTACCCCACACGGCATTGGTTCCCCATACGGCGTTCGTACCCCACACGGCATTCGTGCCCAAGGTGCCTGGCTGCAATACGCTGGTCCCCCACACGGCGTTATCGGTCCAGGTCGAGGAACCGTTCCAAACAGTAGCCGGATCACCGGTCACATAGACCTGCTTTTCAAGCGGCTTGACCGTAAGGTGTGGGGAGGCCGCCGTGCCCGTAGCCACGTCGTGATTGCTGAGCGCCGCGGCGATATCGATGTAGCCGGCTCCGATCGTAAAGATGTCGTACTGGCTTGTATAGGTCTGCCCAGTGGCGGGATCATAGACCGTGCTTGTAGCAGGGAAAGACTTGTAAGCCGTCTTCATCAGTCGAGCCTTCACAGTATCTGGGGAGAGGCTTGGATCTTTTTGGATCATCAGAGCAGCGGCTCCACTTACAACTGGAGTCGCCATGCTGGTCCCGCTCATGCGGAAATATTGGGCTGAACTGAGAGTATGGGTGGTGTAGTATGACGGATCGACAACGTTCGAGCCGTATGCGTTTGAAAGCGTGCTGCCGGATGAGAGCAAGGATACTACCAGGTTTCCGGGGGCAACTACGTCTGGCTTCACAAGGCCGTCGATATAGGTAGGTCCTTTCGAGCTATAGCTTGCCACCAGGTCGTCTGTTCGGGAGTACGTCGCCATGGTTTTCATCGCGCCGACAGTAATGGCTTGCGGCGAGTTCGCCGGTGACAGAATGGTGCCGTATCCATTCCGTCCGAGGTTACCGGCCGCGATCACCACCACCAGCCCCGATTTCGAAGCGGCTGCTACCGCATTGCAGAGTGGATCCAGGGCGTATGTGTCGTAAATCGGTCTTCCTAACGAGAGGTTGACTACACGGATGTTGTACTTGCTCTTTAGCTGCCAGGCGCGCTCTATCGCCGCCAGAACCAGGCTGTCATTGGTGCTTCCAGCGGCGTCTAGAACGCGAAGGTCGACCAGGTTGGCTTTCGGCGCTACGCCTTGCAGCGTTCGCGTGGATCCAACGCCGGTCGAAGATCTGCCGTTTCCGGCAATGATGCCGGCCACATGCGTGCCGTGGCCATAATCGTCGAATCGCGTGTACGGGACAAAACTCTCCCGGTGCACGACTCGTGAAGCTGTCCCTTGGCTGTTCATCAGGTCCGGATGATCCGCGATTCCGCTGTCGATGACCGCAATCGCAACACCGGAACCATCTAATCCATAGGAGGCGGCGCTGGATGCGTTCACTGCTGCGTCACTGTAATCCAATGTCGCCCCGAGCTGGCGATCCAGTGAGACGAGCCGAATCGACAGACTATTTGCCAAGGCGATAACATCCGCGATTGGGAGCCGCGCGGCAACTGCCGGGGTCAGAGAATACTGTCTGGTTACAGTGCCACCTAAAAGCGAAATCTGGCTTAAGTCTAAAATCGATGGCGCAGCGTTGTATTGCACAATCACATTAACAGACCCGAGTGGATTCGTGAGCAGATTCTGCAGATCAGTCGATATTTTGATGGTCTGCGCGAATCCAGGCAACAACAGCCCGCCAAACAGAACGACGAGACGTAACGGCGTATGTGAAAGCATTGGCAATTTCATGTTGTGCTGAAGAGCACGTGAGATGCCGCCTTAAGTCATTGCTGCACAAAGGGCGCCTCTCCGCATCAGGACGAAATGTCGTATTTCGACGCGACAGAGTGTCCGGTGATAATGGACGTGATTGGAGTGCCGCTAGATCTTCAGGAACACCCGGCGGTACAGCCGTGCTTTTCTAGCAACTGGACGACCTCAGGAACTTTCATCGGCATGAATGCTCATTGTCCGTCAGGTCGAGTTCAAGCGATTACAACCGAACTGAGCCGCGCGCGCCTAAACAAGCGGCACCGCCGTGATTTACTATCCTGAAATCAGTGGTTCCCATTCACGTCATCGGTGGAGGCTTGGCCGGCGCCGAAGCCGCTTGTCAGATCGCGCGCGCGGGTTTGCATTGCGTTCTCTACGAAATGCGGCCTGCGCGATCCACGGCGGCGCATAAAACGGATCGCCTGGGCGAGCTGGTGTGCAGTAATTCGCTTAAGAGCGAATCGGTCAATACGGCACCCTGGTTGCTCAAAGAAGAGCTGCGGCGGCTGGGCTCGCGGTTGCTCGAATGCGCTCAGAGAGCGCGGGTTCCTGGCGGCCATGCGCTCACGGTAGACCGCGACTGTTTTGCGCAAGAGATCACGGCCGCAATCGACGCGAATCCTTTGATCGAACTGCGGCGGGAAGAGATCACGTCCATCCCGGACCATGCGATTACGATCGTCGCGACTGGGCCTCTGACCAGCGATGCTCTCGCCCAGGAGATCGGACGGCTGACCGGCGTGGACCGGCTGTTCTTCTATGACAGCATCAGTCCGATTGTCGAAGCCGATTCGATCGACATGTCGGTGGCGTTCCGCGCCTCTCGTTATGGCAAATCCCTCGATGGCACTGACGATTATGTGAATTGCCCGTTTGACAGACCACAATACGAGGCTTTCCTGAACGCGCTTCTCACCGGCACCAGCGTGCCCGCGCACATTCCGGAAGATCACACTCCCTTCTTCGAAGCTTGTTTGCCGATTGAAGAGCTGGCGCGCCGCGGCCGCGAGACGCTCCGGTTCGGGCCTATGAAACCGGTCGGCCTGATTGACCCGCGAAGCGGCCGGCGTCCCTACGCCGTGGTCCAACTTCGACAGGAAGACCTGCGGGGCGGCAGCTACAACCTGGTTGGGTTCCAAAATCACATGCGGTTCGGCGAGCAGGCCCGCGTGCTGCGCCTGATTCCCGGTCTTGAGAGCGCCGAATTCATCCGCTTCGGCCAGATTCATCGCAACACGTATATCAACGGCCCCGCCCTGCTCACCCGCACGCTGCAGCTTCGGAGCCACTCTAATATTTTCTTCGCTGGACAAATCTGCGGCGTGGAGGGCTATGTAGAATCCATCGCGACTGGCCTGCTCGCGGGAAGATATGCCGCGAGTTTCGCTTCCGGTGAAGAGCCGCGGCCGCTGCCGCGGGAGACGGCGCTTGGTTCGTTATGCGAGTATGTTTCGGGCGCGGATCCGCGCGATTATCAGCCGGCCAATATTACTTTCGATCTGCTGCCTTCGCTCGACCAGGAGACGAAGGCACGTTTTCGGCACGACAAGCAGGGCCGTCACGCGGAGGTGTGCCGCCGGGCGTTTGCAGAGCTGGATACTTATTTGGAGGAACACAGGCCGGAGACCTGTGCCACATGAGAGTGTGCCGCCGGGCGTTTGCAGAGCTGGATACTTATTTGGAGGAACACAGGTTGGAGACCTGTGCCAGATGAGGGTGTGCCGCCGGGCGTTTGCGGAACTGGATACTTATTTGGAGGAACACAGGTTGGAGACCTGTGCCACATGAGGGTGTGCCGCCGGGCGTTTGCGGAACTGGACATTTATTTGGAGGAACACAGGCCGGAAACCTGTGCCACATGACGTTGGCAGATCAGATCGATCGATATCTGGAGCAGTTGCGGCGTGAGAATGCGTCTGCTCACACGCTGCGAAATTACGCATCGGACCTGGCGCAATTTCTCGAATATCTGACACCACCGGACAGCGATCCGCCCGTCCCATCCCAAATCGACATCCTCACTTTGCGCGAATGGCTAGGCGCTCTGTATCAACAGAAACTCCAGCCCGTCAGCATTCGCCGCAAGTTGGCGGCGGTTCGCTCCCTTTTCGAATTCATGCTACGCGGCGGCATCGTCGCCGTTAACACTGCCAAGCTCGTGCGCACCCCCAAGGCAGGCCGCACACTTCCCGTAGTGCTTACGGCCGAACAGACGAACAACCTTCTCGACGAGGTGGCGGCGGGCAAACTCGAGCGGCCGTATCCGGAGCGGGACGTCGCGATCTTCGAGCTGCTGTACGGATGCGGGTTGCGAATCAGCGAGTTGGTTGGGCTGAATCTGACCGACTTCGATTTCACCGAACATTGGATCCGAGTGCGAGGCAAAGGCCGCAAAGAGCGCCAGGTCCCCTTCGGTGGGAAAGCGGCCATGGCCGTTGAGCGGTATCTGCGGGCTCGCCCGGTTACCGCCGGAGACGCGCTGTTCCTCAACCGGCACGGTCAGCGTTTGACGGATCGCGGCGCGCGAGGAATCGTGAAGCTTTACGCCACGATGCTGACGGGAGATTCCGGAATTCATCCGCACAGTTTCCGGCACGCCTATGCGACGCACCTGCTCAGCGATGGCGCCGACCTGCGTTCGATCCAGGAACTCCTGGGCCATTCGCAGCTATCCACTACTCAGAAATACACGCAAGTGTCCTTGGTTGATCTGATGAGGGTGTACGACGACGCACACCCCAAAGCCTAAAACCCTGCTTTTCTCCCGTTCATGCTCTGTTCATCTGCGGCATTGTATATTATCTTGATTCCCGCTGAGGAGGTACCCTGATGAACTTCCCGAGAAACTCGCGTTGCTTTTCGTTGATTGCGGCCACGCTTCTATTCTTTTCGTTTTCCCATTCACTGCAGGCGCAGGTCGAAGGCGGCACCCTGTCCGGCACTGTCAAGGACAGCTCCGGCGCCGTGATTGCCGCAGCGACAGTTGTCATCACCAACTCTGAAACGAACGTGGCAAGGACGTTAGCCGTTAACAATGACGGCTTCTACAGCGCTCCGAATCTTTTGCCCGGAACTTATCAGGTGACGGCGTCGGGTACGGGCTTCAAGACGGTGGTGCGATCGGGCCTCACTCTTACAGTGGGCGCCAATCTCGTCATCGACATGGAATTGCCGGTCGGTGAGATCAGCGAAAAGGTCCAGGTCACCGCTGAGGCGCCCGAGGTATCTCAGAGCAGCTCAAGCCTGGATTACACCGTGAATGCCACAACCGTCCGGGAGTTGCCTCTGAACGGCCGCGATTGGACCCTTTTGGCAACCCTGCAGCCTGGTGTTACGACCGTGAGCCAGAGCCCGCTCTCGATCAGCAATCAGCGCGCGAATCGCGGTCTCGGGACGCAATTGACCGTTGGAGGAAACCGGCCCCAACAGAACAACTATCGCTTAGACGGGATTAGTATCAATGATTATTCGAACGGCGGTCCCGGCAGTATCTTGGGCGTAGTGCTCGGTGTTGAGTCGATTCAGGAATTTTCGGTTCTCACCAACGATGCCCCGGCGGGTTATGGGCGCACAGCCGGCGGCGTGATCAATGCCATGACACGGTCCGGCACCAACGATTTACATGGCTCGGCATACGAATTCCTGAGGAACAGCGCTCTTGATGCGCGCAACTTTTTCGATCCGAGAAACGTGCCTCCGTTCCGCCGCAACCAGTTTGGCGCGGACGCCGGCTGGCACCTGATCAAAGACCGAACCTTTATCTTCGGAGATTACGAGGGGATACGGCAGGGCCTGGGCACCACGCAACCCATCGTTGTGCCGTCGCCCAACGCGCGCAATGGTCAACTTGCGTCGGGGCAAACCGTGGTTGTGGATCCGAAGGTAAGGCCCTATCTAGCGCTCTATCCCCTTCCCAACGGCGCTATCACCGGCGACACGGGTGTCTTCAATCTGGCGACCCAACAAACCACGCGCGAAGACTTCTTCACCACGCGTGTCGATCATAGGATTTCGTCCAAAGACAGCCTGTTCGGCACCTACATGTTCGATGACGGCAACACCACCTCTCCGGATTCGTTCAACGCAAAAGTGGTGGCGACCTTTTCGCGCCGTCAGGCCGCGATCCTGGAAGCCACTCACATCTTCAGTCCGGTGCTGCTGAATTCCTTGCGCTTTGGTTTTAGCCGCGTCGTCTCAGACGCTCCCAAGACAGTGAGCGCCATCAATCCGCTCGCCGCCGACACCTCGCTCGGCTTCCTTCCAGGCGTACCGGTCGGATTAATTAATGTCACCCCACTCACCAATTTTGCCGGCGGGCTGGGAGCCGTAGGCGAGTACGCCTTCCATTACAACTCCTTGCAGCTTTATGACGACGCCTTCCTCACCAAGGGCACTCACGCCTTCAAGTTTGGCGTCTCCATCGAGCGGTTACGAGATAACAAAATCGGAAAAGCCAACCCCACAGGCCAGTTTATCTTCGGATCGATTTCCGATTTTCTTACTAATAAGCCGACGTCGTTCAACTCGCCCGTGGGTGGCGTGATCACCCCGCGCGGCATTCGGGACACGATTGTAGGCTTGTATTTCCAAGACGACTGGCGCGTCACCTCCAACCTGACGGTGAACCTGGGACTCCGCTACGAGACGGCTTCGGTGCCCAGCGAGGTCAACGGCAAACTCAGCAACCTGGCCTCGTTGACCGATACCGTGCCGCGATTGGGATCGCCTTACTTTTCGAATCCGACCAGGCTCAACTTCGAGCCACGAGTTGGTTTTGCCTGGGATCCCTTTCGCACCGGGAAGACGTCGGTCCGCGGCGGGTTTGGGATCTATGACGGCTTGCCGCTCCCCTACCTGTTCGAGTTGACATCCATCCTGTCAGCGCCTTTCTTTGTATCGGGCAACATTGCAAACCCGCCGCAAGGCTCCTTTCCGACCGGAGCATTTCCGCTGCTGAATGCCCAGACGCTGCGGTATGCCTACATCGATTCGCATCCTCCCCGGAATTACGTGCTGCAATGGAATTTCAACATCCAGCGCGAGATAGCGCTGAACACCACGGTCTTGCTTGGCTACGCCGGCTCACGCGGAGTGCACCTGCCAATCTATATCAACGATTTCGATATGGTGTTGCCAACTGCGACGCCCCAGGGTTATGTCTGGCCGTCTCCGGCCGGCAGCGGAACCCGGCTGAACCCGAATGTGGGGCAGATCTCCGGTACGCTCTGGAATGGCGACTCGACCTATCACTCCTTGCAAGCGCAAGTCACCCGGCGGCTGTCGAAGGGTCTGCAGGGCGGCGTCTCTTACACCTGGGCGAAGAACATAGATTCCGGTTCATCGGCCTTGACGAGCGACACCTTCGCGAATTCCACCAGGCGGCTCTTCTTCGACGCAAAAGAAGGACGAGGGCCCGCCGATTTTGACATCCGGCACAATCTGACTGTGAACCTGATCTGGCAGGTTCCTGGTCCGAAGTCCGGACCAGGTGTCCTCCGCTGGGCCGCCAACGGATGGCAGTGGGGCGGGATCTACCATGCCAGTACCGGGATTCCGTTCACACCTTTGATCGGTGGAGATCCCGTGGGAATGAAAAGCCAGGACGCCTTTGACCGGCCCGACCGGCTCACCGGGTCCGGCTGCGAGGGGTCTCTGGTGAATCCGGGAAACCAAACTCATTACATTAAGACCGAATGCTTCGCGTTCCCCAGCCCGGTGACGCGTCTCGGCAATGCCGGCCGCAACATCGTCACAGGACCCGCTCTGTCGAATCTCGACACTTCGTTGTTCAAGAACAACCGAATCACGAAAATCTCGGAAACATTCAATGTCCAGTTCCGCGCCGAGTTCTTCAATATTCTCAACCACGCGAACTTTGCACCGCCGCTTCGCAATCTCTCTCTTTTCAGCGCGGGCGGCAGCGCGATCTCCTCCGCTGGTCTGATCGATTCCACACTGACTACATCGCGGCAGATTCAATTCGGACTAAAGGTGATCTGGTAAGCCGCCCATGAACCGGCTCCCTTGCGGTCGCGGCTCGGTTACAACGATTCCGAGCCGCGCGCGCTAGCAAGCGGTGCGCGGGACAGCACGCTAACTCCCCAGGAAGCTCTTCAGATCGCGCTCGTTCACAACCGGCTCGCCGGGGGCGACGTTGCTGAGCTTACCCGCTTTCATCCACGATTCCAACTGATCCACCAGGCTAAATAAATGATCGAACGAATCGACCACGAACAGCAATGGTTGGAAGTGGTCTATCTCGAAAGACTGGTTAATCGCCCATTCCAGTTGAATCGGACAGCGCTGCACTTCGGGTGATTCGATGGCGTGCGATATTTCGCCATACGAGCTTAACAGGCCGCTGCCGTACGCCTTCAATCCGTCACGCTCGCGCATCAGGCCGAACTCGACGGTAAACCAGAAGAAGCGCGCCATCGCTTTAATAATGCTGGTGAGGCAATGCATCCGGGTCTCCTCGTCGCGGATACCCGAAACCAGATCGGCTGCGGTGTGGGCACACTCGCCAAACCGGACCAGGGTCTCCGCAAAATGCTTGTCGGTGTGCATGGGCACGTGTCCCGCGATGTCGTGGAAAATATCCGGCTCGGGAAGATAGTCAAGCTTATCGGAGCGGCGAATTGTTATCGTGGTGGGAAATGCGCGGTTGCGGAGACAATCGAAAAACACGAATGCCGGGACATAGCCGCTAACGGGTTTGGCTTGGAAACCGGTAAGTGGATTCAGGAACTTGTTGACGTCGGTGAGCCGCGGAATGCGCTCGGGATCAAGACACAGCGACTTGACTCCTTTGAGGAAATGTTGATTCGCGTAGCGCTGCCAGCGAGGCGAAATGCGCGCGAACAGCTTGCGCCAGGCTTGCTGGTTTTCCTCCGAGTAGAGTTCATATGGCTGATCGATATAGAGCTGGCCATGCTTTTGGGCGTCCTCAATGAATGAGGCTTGGCCGGTAGTCAGCCCAGGTTGGATGGTCTGTTGGATGGTCTCTAGAACCGTAGAATCGGGCATGGTCCACCTCCACTATGTACAGTATACGCTCATTCCACCACGTCGACGTGGTGCATGCATTCATGAGTAAATAAGACTGTGCTCGTGCTTGCATCCCAATCCCCGCGACGGCGCGAAATTCTCACAAGCGCCGGGATCCCATTCGTGGTCCGCGCGCCGCGGATAACGGAAGCGCGAGGGGACGGCGAAGAACCGGAGAACTACGTACGCCGCTTGGCCCGCGAGAAGGCCGTAGCAGTCGAGCGTGGAAGCTCCGAGATTGTTCTGGCGGCCGACACGATCGTCGTTGTGAATGGCGAGATCCTCGAAAAGCCCCGCGACACCGCCGACGCGACCCGAATGTTATGCCTATTATCGGGCCGTGAGCATCAGGTAATGACCGGCATTTGCGTACACAGCGCGGCCGCAACGCTGGTGGACAGCGCAGCCACTCACGTTCGATTCATCCGATTGAGCGAGTCCGAAATCGCCGATTACGTTGCCAGCGGCGAGCCGATGGACAAAGCGGGCGGCTATGCGATTCAGGGCCTCGCCTCAAAATTCATCGATCGCATCGAGGGCTGTTACTTCAATGTCGTCGGGCTGCCAATCGCACTG
Source organism: Bryobacteraceae bacterium (assembly GCA_051000095.1). Classification (GTDB taxonomy): domain Bacteria; phylum Acidobacteriota; class Terriglobia; order Bryobacterales; family Bryobacteraceae; genus JBBSHP01. Next base: position 21,624 of record JBPCOQ010000099.1, read on the forward strand.
GTGTATCGTCATTTGAGGGAGACTGGTTTGAAGGAGAATGATTTCGCCGTATGAAGAGATTCTTCGCAACCGTCTTCGCTGCCGGCGCGCTGCTGTACGGCGCCGATAATTGGCGGGACCAGGGCGTCCTCTGTCTCGACCACTCACCGCACGCGGTCATGCACCCCGTTCCCGTTCATGCAGTTACACTTGCCGGCGGGTTCTGGTCCGAGCGCCGTAAAACCAACGCCACGCGCAGTATTCCAGTGATGCTCGAATTGCTCGAAGAGCACGGCATCGTTGACAACTTCCGGCGCCTGTCAGGCAGGAAGGATGTCGCGCGGCGCGGCCCTTTGTATACCGATTCCGACCTGTATAAATGGATGGAGGCGGTGGCCTTCTTGCTGCAATCGGGCGACGATCCGAAACTGCGAGCGACCTTTGACAGGCTGATAGACGATGTTTTGGCGGCGCAGGAACCGAGTGGATACCTGAACACGTATTGGTCCGGCGAGCGAGCGAAGCAGCGGTTTACGGAGATGACTCGCGGGCACGAATTGTACTGCCTCGGCCACCTGCTGCAAGCCGGAATCGCGTACTATCGCGCAACCGGAAATCGGAAGCTGCTCGACGGTGGCATCCGATTTGTCGATTACCTGGCGGCAAACTTCGGGGCGGACAAGCGTCCGCTCCTGACCGGCCATCCCGAGCTCGAAATGGCGCTGGTGGAGTTGTACCGCACTACCGGGAACTCAAAGCATCTGGAGTTGGCGGGCTATCTTTTAAGCGGCGTGGAGAGCGAGCGCCTGCATCTGAAGGAATCCGGCCTGCGGTATATGTTTAGCGGAAAACCGTTCACATCGCGTACTGTTTTTGAAGGTCATGCCGTGCGCGCCATGTATGCTTCCAGCGGCGCGGCCGATTACTACATGGAAACCGGCGACGCGGCTTACGCCAAAACGCTCGACACACTGTGGCGCGATCTAACGGCTCGCAAAATGTACATCACTGGCGGGGTGGGCTCTCGTTCGCAGGGCGAGGCGTTCGGCGAGCCGTATGAGCTGCCGAACGCTCAGGCATATACAGAGAGCTGCGCGGCCATCGGTAATATGATGTGGAACTTCCGGATGTTGGCCGCGCGCGGCGAATCGAAGTATGCCGATGTCATGGAACGCGCGCTCTACAACGGCATCAGTTCCGGCGTGTCGCTCAATGGCACGCTGTATTGTTACCGGAATCCGCTGTCGTCGAGTGGCGAGAAGATCCGCGACGAATGGTACGACACCACCTGCTGCCCGCCCAATCTGCAGCGCGTTTTAGCATCGCTGCCGGGGTACTTCTATGCGACCTCTAAACGGGGCGTGTACGTGAATTTTTACGACAACTCCGACTTGAACTGGCATCTGGAAGATGGCACGGCGCTACAGATACGGCAGAGCACGGAATATCCATGGAGTGGGCGAGTCAGCCTGACCGTTTCTCCCACAGGTGAGAAGGACTTCACGTTGTACGCGCGCATTCCGCGGTGGTCGTCCGCAACCGCGGTCAGCGTGAATGGCGCGAGTGCGGGAGCGCCGCAGCCGGGCGAGTATCTGGCGATCACTCGCCGTTGGAAGCGGGGCGATCGGGTTGAACTACAATTCGACATGGATCCAAAACTACTTGCGGCGAATCCGCAGGTAGTGGAGGACAACGGGAAGGTGGCCGTGCAGCGCGGACCGCTTGTTTATTGCCTGGAGCAAATCGATCAGCAGACCAAGCTTGCGGATCTACTTTTCGCGAATCCGGCGATGAGCTTTGAAGCCAGTTTTCGGGGAGACCTGCTGGGCGGCATCGAAGTGCTGAAGCACGATGGCGCGGCTTACGAGACGCCGGTCGCGAGCGAGCCTCTGTACCTGCCTCTGAATCAGGCTGCATCTCGTAAGATAAAGCCTGCCGCTCTCACTCTGATTCCCTACTACGCGTGGGCGAACCGCGAACAGACGGCGATGGAAGTGTGGATACCTTATGTTGCTCAAACCCAGAAACGTTGAAACTATAGTAGCGGCTTGCCTGCTAAGCGCCGTATGTATGTTCGGGCAGAGCTCTACTGAAAAGTTGGATAAGGCAGTCTCTTCGGCGTTGACGTCCAGCGGCGCGCCCAGCGTCTCCGTTGCCGTCGTGCAAAACGGAAAAATATCCTACGCGAAGGCCTTCGGCAAAGCCGATATCGCGGCCAGCCGGGCGGCCGATACGGAAACCCGCTACGCAGCCGGATCGATCAGTAAACAGTTCACCGTCGCGGCGCTGCTCCTGTTGCAAGAGCAAGGTAAGCTCTCGCTCGATGACAAAGTGGCGAAGTACTTCCCTGCCCTGACGCGTGCCGGCGAGATCACCATACGGCAACTGCTCTCGCACACCGCGGGCTACGAAGACTTCGCGCCGCAGGATTATCTGATTCCGGATTGGACCAAGCCGACGTCGCCGTTCACCGTCCTCAATCACTGGGCCAAGGCGCCGCTGAACTTCGATCCAGGCACTCGCTGGCAATACAGCAACACCGGTTACGTGCTCGCCGCGGAGATCTTCGAGAAGGCCTCCGGTCAGCCGCTGGTAGCCTTCTTGCGCGAGAAGATCTTCCAGCCGCTGGGAATGACCAGTGCAGGCGATTGCGAGGCCTCAAGCCCGGCCGACGCCAAGGCCTACACGCGCTATGCGCTCGGTCCTCCCCGCCCCGTGGGACGCGAGGCGAGTGGCTGGTATATCGGCGCCGGCGAGTTGTGCATGACGCCGTCGGATTTGGCCCGCTGGGACATTGCCTTCCTGCAGAAGCGGATTTTGTCGCAGCGGTCGTATGACGAGTTCACGCGCGAAATCAAATTAAAAGACGGCAAGGCCACGCACTATGCGCTCGGGCTCGCGGCCGGAGAGCTGAAAGGAATACCCGAACTATCGCACGGCGGCGAGGTCTCGGGATTTCTTGCCGAGAATCGCGTATTTCCAACCAAGGATACAGCCGTGATCGCGTTTTCCAATGAGGATGGCGTTCGGCTCGTGGACGGACTGTCCGAGAAGCTTGCACTGCTGTTGCTCGAGCCAACTCAAGCGGAGGCGTCTGAAGCGGAGTTGGCTGAAGTCCGGCAGATCCTCGAAGGACTGGTGGCCGGCCGCATCGACCGCGGCAAGTTTACCAGCAACGCGAACTCCTACTTCAGCGAGGCAGCTCTTCAGGATTACCGCACATCGCTGAGCGTGCTCGGCAAGCTCGGGAGCGTAGTCCGCCAGAACGAGACTCTGCGCGGCGGCATGATTCACCGCACTTATCGCGCCCAGTTCGAAAAGAAAAATCTCTTCCTAAACGTGTACGTAATGCCCGACGGCAAATACGAACAATTTTTGGTGATCGAGGGTGTGTGACTAGCGTGAGCAACCGCTTGCTAACGCGCGCGGTTCTGTTTGTCGCCATCGCGCTCCTACCCGCCCAGGAGCTCACCGATGTCCAACGCAAATTCCTCGTAACCATCGATGACGCCCTCGGCGTTCATTCGGGTGCGGTAATTGCTGACATCGGAACTGGCAGTACCCTCAATCACGCCATTCGGATCGCCGAGAAAGCCGGGCCCAACGGCAAGATGGTTTGCGTAGACATAAAGCCGTCCATCATCGCAAACATCAATCAAAAGGTGGCGGCCCAGCACATACCAAACATCACGGCCGTTCTGGGAAAGGATGACGATCCACAGCTCGCGCCGGGAACGTTCGATGCGATTCTCGTGTCAAATACATATCACGAGTTCACCGATCCTGCGGCAATGCTAAAGCATATCGCCGATGCACTCAAACCCGGCGGAAGGCTGGTCGTCGTTGAACTCTACGCCAACGCGGATAAAAGCGAGCCTCGCGCCGAGCAAGCCAAGCATCACGATTTATCGCCAGACATTCTGGAGCAGGAGTTAACTACCGCCGGCTTCGTTATCAAAGAGCGACCCGAACCGATACGTATGGATACCGATCGATTCCGCTATTTGTTCAGAGCCGAAAAATCAAAGTAGCGCCCCGTACCTCTTCAAGGCCTTACTCAATTCCCGAATCGTTTTTCTCTCCGGTCCGCGATTTCTTCTTTGATGCGTTCGGGCGAGCACGAATAAAAGCCGGGGTTCTAAACGAACGCTGGTCCGCCGGGGAGCGGTTTTGAGTGTTGACATCAAAGAATAACGCTGGTGAAACATTGAATCGTTGTGAGAGCCGGCGGATGTGTTCTTTCGAGAATTCACGTTTTCCGCGCAACACTTCTGAAACTACGCTCTCCGAACCGAACACATCGACCAGGTCTTTTTGCCTTAGATTGTTCGCATCCATCAGGTATTCAAGCATCCCTAGCGGCGATGCGGGCTTTAGCCGGTAGTGCTCATCTTCGAATTTCTCTACCAAAACCGTGATCAATTCGGCGAAAGCTCTCTCTTCCCGCGACAGTCGAGGTTGCCGGTCTAGCTTTTCCAATAACTCAATGTACCGGTCGTTCTGTTTTTCCGTCTGAATGACAGTGGGCAGTGCGCCTAACAGCAGTTTCGCGTAAGTATCCCGCTCAATCACACTCATTTTTCCATGCTCCCTTGTCATATTCAGCATGCGTTAGAACGCGCAGGATGTAGACCCGCCGGTGCTGAAATCGAAACCTCACAATCAGCCGGTATCCGTTTCCTTTGACATTGAAAACCGTGCAATCCCCAACCTGACCGGCATGAGAATATACCGAGCGCACGTCTTGAAGGTTCGCCCAGTTCGCCGCCTTCGCAATTCGAAACCATGCGTCGAGCGGCTCTTCCGTGTCCCGGTGGCGCCTCGATGCATCGCGCAGCGCCTTCCGGCTGATCACGCGCACAACTTTTATTCTACTTTGCAAATTGCGAAGTAGTCAACTTCGTTACCACTCGACCGGCTTCCCGATCTCCAGTTGCCACACCTCTGTGCCGGTGTAGCCCTTGATCTCTTCCGCTAATTGCGCCGGAGTGCCAGTCAAGGCCGGGAAAGTGCCCCAGTGGATCGGGACCACTTTCTTGGTATTCAGTAGCCGGCAAGCCATGCCCGCCTCGCGCGGGCTCATCGTAAACAGGTCGCCGATCGGCAGAAAGGCCAGCTCGGGCCGGTACAGTTTCTCGATAAGCTGCATGTCGGAGAAGACGTTGGTATCGCCGGCGAAATAGAGTGCTCGTCCATCCGCGAATCGCAAGACATACCCGGCCGCCTCGCCACCGTAGACGATCTGATCGCCATCCAGAATGCCGCAGCTATGGATGGCGTGAGTCATGGTGGCCTTCAGCGGGCCGACTTCCTGACTACCACCCTTGTTCATGCCGCTGCAGTTCTCGACGCCCTTCGCGGTCAGCCAATGACAGGTCTCATAGATCGCCACTACCTTCGGCTTGAACGCTTTCGCCAACGGAATGACGTCGTGAATGTGATCGAAATGCCCATGCGAAATGAGAATGGCATCCAGCCGCTCGAATTTGTGGTCCTTGGGAAACTTGGGATTGCCGTCCACCCATGGGTCCATCAGAATCACTTCGCCAGAGTCGAGCCGGAACTGCACGGTGGCGTGGCCAAGCCACGTAATTTCTAACATCTTCAAAGTCCTTTCTGCGTACTGGACGCAGGCAATTGAATCCCATCGCCATATTTTGCAATGCCCGGAATCGTGACTGGCAGGTGGCCCGTAATGGGGATCTCACCGAACAGCGCCTTTGCCAGCGCGATCTCGGAAGGCGGAGCGGGACTGTACGTTGTGAGATACGCTTTTACCGCGGGAAAGGCGCGGACCAGGTATGGGTTGCCTAAAGAAGCGAGCGTGACCGGCGCTGGCCCCGCTAGTAGTTGGTTCACAAACGCCGGATATTCTCCGCCCAAGGCCACATTCCCGCGGTAACCGGCAACCGTCACGAATGCCGCGATAACGACCGAGCTAGCGCCTGAGATGCTCTTGGCTGCCTGGTCCAGATCTTCTGTGGACATCGCTGAATCGCACAAAATCGTTTGCATTTTGGGGGAGCGCTTGTGCACCTCGTCAATCAAACGGCGGCCTTGCTGCCCGCCGCGGCTTTCGCTCAGGACCACCAGCACGGCTGTCTCCGCGTTGCGCAGCGGCAGCAGGTCTTTTTCGTCTTTGACCAAAGTGACCGCGTGATCGGCCACCTTTTGCGCCATCTCGTTGTCTTCGGGCGCATCGATCGTATCGCCGATCGCGTGCAGATCGACGACCCGCTTTCTGCTCAGACCCACGCGCGCTTTGGCCGCAAGCACTTTCGTGACACTCTGATCGAGACGCTGCTTGGTAAGGCGTCCGCCGCGGATCGCTTCCTCAACACCTCGGATCGCGTCTTCGGCTTTGTTCGGCATCAGCAGAACGTCCGCCCCGGCTTCCAGCGCCCGCACGGATGCCTCGCCCGTATCGAACATTTGTGAAAGGCCGAGCATGTTCATGGCATCCGTGACGATCAAGCCGTTGAATTGCAGTTCGTTACGAAGCAAGCCGGTGAGCACTTTCGATGAGACCGTGGCCGGGATGTCCTGCGGTTCGAGCGCGGGCACCGCCATGTGCGCGGTCATGATCGCGTCAACCCCCTTACGAATGGCGGCGCGGAACGGCACCAGTTCCACCTCGTTCATTCGCTCGCGGCTGGCATCGATGCGAGCCAACCCGAGATGGCTATCCTGAGCCGTGTCGCCGTGACCCGGAAAGTGCTTGGCGGTGACGAGAACAGGCTGCTTCGCGTTCGAGTGCGCCCCTTCAATGTAGGCCTGCACGTGGGTCGCGACTTCGTTTGCATTCTCGCCGTACGAGCGAATGTTGATGATGGGATTGTCCGGGTTGTTATTGACATCGGCGTCCGGCGCAAAGATCCAATTCACCCCGAGCGACCGTGCCTCACGCGCGGTGGCCGCCCCTTCATACCTGCTGGCATCGAGATCCCGAGCCGCGGCAAAGGCCATATTGTGGGGCCATTGCGTAGCGGAATTGACTCGCATGGACGCGCCCCGCTCGAAATCAGCGCCCACCAGCAGCGGCACCGCCGCCAGGTTCTGCATTCGGTTGAGCAGCGCCGCCATGGCATAAGGCTCCGCATTCCGCACGTTTCCATGCAGGCTGCGCCCGACCACGATGAAACCGCCGATATGGACGTCGCGCACCAAGTGCGCATACTGCCGGAACACCCGCGACCGCGTATTGATTACCTCGCCATAGCAGGGCATGATCACAAGCTGCGCGATTTCATCGTGCAAGCTCAGCCCTTTCAGCCAGCGCTGTGCCGCGGTGTTCGCCTTGGGCGCGGGGCGAGTAGCGGCCAGCAAGCCGAGCCCGCATACTGCAAAGGAAAGCGCCGCGCGTGAAAGAAGCATCTAAGAATTACTGTAACAGTGGGCCCAAGCTTGCAAGCTCGACTGAGAAATTACCGATCCAAGAATCCACTATAGTCGTATAGGTATTGCCGGCAAAAGGGCGCGTTGGGACACCGCATCGAAACAATTGACGTCCTTTGGCTAACGGCGGGCCTTAGCTGTGATGGCGACACCATCGCGATGACCGCGGCCGCTCAACCGAGCATCGAGGATTTAATATTTGGGGCATTACCCGGGATTTCCAAGGTAAATCTCCACAATCCCGTGCTCGCGTATGAAACCGGCGACGATTTCCTCAACTTTACCGCCGGGCTGAGTGGGGCGAACTCAACCCTTTCATTTTGGTCGTCGAAGGTTCGGTTCCCGACGAAAACGAATAAAGAACATGGTTACTGGGCTGCTTTCGGAACCGATCCGCGCACGGGCCGGCCCATTACCACCTGTGAATGGATCGACCGGCTGGCACCGCAAGCTAGGGCGGTAGTTGCAGCGGGTACCTGCTCAGCCTACGGCGGCATTCACGCCATGCAAGGCAATCCGACCGGCTGCACGGGCTTGCCGGACTATCTCGGGTGGCAATGGAAGTCTCGCGCGGAAATACCGATCGTGTGTGTGCCGGGATGTCCCGTTCAGCCCGCCAATTTCACGGAAACCCTTCTGTACCTGCTCTATTACGCGGCCGGATTGGCGCCAATGATTCCATTGGACGACAATTTACGTCCGGCCTGGCTATTCGGCCAGACTGTCCATGAAGGCTGCGATCGCGGTGGTTACTACGAACAAGGACAATTTGCGGAGGAGTACGGCCGTCCAGAATGCATCGTCAAGCTGGGATGCTGGGGTCCGGTAGTGCAATGCAATGTGGCCAAACGCGGATGGATGGCCGGAATTGGAGGTTGTCCAAACGTGGGAGGTATCTGTATTGGCTGCACGATGCCCGGCTTCCCCGACAAGTTCATGCCCTTCATGGATCAGCCTCCCGGGTCGCTGTTGTCTTCGCACGCGGTCATGACCTATGGCCGCGCGATTCACGCTTTGCGGAGATTCACCTTGGGATCGATGAATAAAGAGCCAAGCTGGCGAACCCTCCCTGCTCGACCAGAACGGTGGTCACTTGCGACTCGCCCGGGTAGCCGTCGAACAGATCGACCTCGCAGACCACCATTGACCAGCCGCGCGGTCCGAACCAGCGCTTGAGCAACTCGGGCTTGATGAACGCATCGAAGACCAGGCGGCGTGGCGCGTCAAAGACTCGCGTCAGGACAATTTCGCGGCCGGTGGGCGCAGTTACTTTCAAAGTTCCAGTGTTCTTCATCGGTGTTTTCCTCTTCTGGCGCTTCGAGCGCCAAGTTCGTTCTCCTGGGTCTTCAGTTCATCCAGCAGAGCGTAGAGGCGCTGCAAGCTGCCCTCTCAAAACCGGCGTAGCCCTCCAGCCATCCGTTGGCTTTCGCGAGTGGCTTGGCTTCGATCCGGCACGGGCGTCGCTGCGCGTCGCGGCTGCGCGAAATCAGGCCCGCGCGCTCCAGCACCTTAAGGTGCTTGGAGATCGCCGGCTGACTCATCGCGAACGGCTTGGCCAGGTCTGTCACCCACGCCTCGCCGGCCGCGAAGCCCGCGAGGACGCCCCCGCGTTGGGTCGGCGAGCGCGCCGAACGTTGAATCAAGGCGCTGGGAATGGCTCATAACTAATCAGTTGTATAACTATTGAATTGCGTCTTACATCTACGTTGGATGGGAGAGTGGCTGTGCACAGCCAAGTGGCTTGCCACGATCGTTGGCCGGAAACATTGCCGGTATCCCCGCCGGAATGCCGCAATGCGTGAGGCCGGCTGATCGCTTTGGTAGTTCCGTGTTCGGTTTCAGGCACTAGCAGACAATCTAGTAGACAGAAGGCGAATGTTCTACTAGAATGTCTTCTAGGCGCGAATGGCTCGCAATAACCCTAAGGAAAAACGGATCGAGTTGCTTCAGGGCACGCTCGACATGCTGATCTTGCGGATTCTGCAGTGGGGATCGCAGCATGGACACGGCATCGGACAGGCGATCCGGCACAGTTCGGCGGATTTGCTGCAAATCGAGCGTGGCTCTTTATATCCGGCGCTCCATCGTCTGGAGGATCGGGGCCTGATCTCGCCGGAATGGAAGAGTTCGGATCTAAACCGGCGGGCAAAATATTATCGGCTGACCACGGCGGGAAGAAAGCAGCTAGTGGCTGAGCAGTCGAAATGGAAGCTCTTGGTCCGCGCGATCACCCGCGTGATGCGTCCGGTACAAGGAGGCTAGGCAACGAATGATGCGGTGGCGCTTTTGGCGATGGAAACAGCGCGATACCGATCTTAAAGATGAGATCGCCCACGATCTGGCGGCCGATGCCGAGGAGCGGATTCGCTCGGGCATTCCGCGCGAAGAAGCCGAACGCGCCAGTCATCGCGATTTCGGGAACGTGTTGCTGCTCACGGAGAGTATTCGCGAAATGTGGGGCTGGACATCTCTGCAGCGGCTCGGTCAAGACGTCCGTTACGGCCTGCGCACCCTGCGCAGGAACCCGTTGTTCACCACTATGGCCGTGCTGTCGTTCGCGCTGGGAATCGGCGCGAATACCGCGATGTACAGCGTCATGGACGCAATTATGATTCGCGCCCTGCCGGTCCGGAATCCTGGCGAGCTGGTGATCCTGAACTGGCGGGCGAAACAGAACCCCGCCGTGGTCCAGAGTCATAACGGCAGCAGTTACGACGAGCCGGGAGGCGGTGAAACAAGTCCGGATTTCCCGTGGCCCGCCTACGAACTGCTTCGCAATGACAACCATGTCTTCTCAACCCTTTTCGCATACAAAAGCGCGGGCCAACTGAACCTGGTAGTCCACGGCCAAGCCGAACTCGGTCCCGTCGAATTCGTGACCGGCAACTTCTTCAGCGGCCTCGGAATCGTTCCGGCTGCAGGCCGGCTCATTGGCGATAGCGATAACCTCGCCGGCGCATCGCAGGCAGCGGTTCTCAGTTACGCCTACTGGCGCGTCCGGTTCGCGGGAGATCCGGCGGCCATTGGCCAGACCATCACGATCAACAACATCCCATTCACGATCGCGGGCGTCGCCGCCCCCGAATTTTTTGGAGTCATCCCCGGCTCAGCCCCGGTGCTCTACATCCCGATCGTGAACCGGCCCTCGCTCGCTCGAAATTATGGCAACGAACACGACACGATGTTCATCGATTCCCATTTCTATTGGGCCGATATTATGGGCCGCTTGCGTCCCGGCATCACGCTGGTACGCGCGCAGGCCGAGCTTACTACGCGATTCCATCAGTTCGCGCTCGCCTCGGCGGCGAACGATAAGGAGCGGGCTGACCTTCCGGCGCTCTGGCTTGAGGAAGGCGGCTCCGGTGTCGACTCGTTGCGCCGCCAATATTCGAAGCCGCTCTTTGTCCTGATGACCATGGTGGCGTTCATCCTAGCTATCGCATGTGCCAATATTGCGAATCTGCTGCTCGCCCGCGCCACCGCGCGGCGGCGCGAAATAGCCGTGCGGCTCAGTCTGGGCGCAAGCCGCCTTCGTGTGCTGCGGCAGTTGCTGACGGAGAGCGTGCTGCTCGCGCTGCCTGGAGGCATCCTCGGTCTGGGCGTTGCGGCCGCCGGAATTCGTTTCCTTATCTGGCTGCTGGCCGGTGGCCGCGAGGGATTCAGTCTTCGCGCGGAACTCGACTGGCGCATCCTCGCGTTCACGATCGCGGTCGCGTTTGCCACAGGCATTCTTTTCGGACTCGCACCCGCCATTGCCGCCACGCGCGTGGATATCACTCCGGCTCTCAAGGAGACTCGCGCCAGCGCCCCGAGCCGGCGTGGACACCGCATCGGCCTGAGTCAGTTTTTTGTTGTCTCCCAGATTGCGCTCTCGCTGCTGCTGGTGCTGGGGGCCGCGCTGTTTGTCCGCACCCTTGCCAACCTTCATTCCGTGGAGATCGGCTTCAACCAGGAGAGCCTCCTGACTTTCAGCCTGGATGCCAGCCAGGCGGGCTACAAAGACGCGGCGCTGAAAGCGTTCTATGCCCGCATGAACGAGCGATTCCGCGTTCTTCCCGGCATTCGCGCTGCAACAGTGTCGGATATGCCGCTAGTTGCAAATTCGAACTATGGGACAGGCGTTATTCTCCCAGGCGCCCCCAAACAGGAAGGCCGCGACCGCCCCCACACATCCTATATTTTAGTCGGCCCGACGTTTTTCGAAACGATGCAGCTTCCGATTCTGCTTGGCCGTCCCATCGACTCGCACGATGTGGACGGCGCTCCTCTTGCCGCCGTGGTTAACGAAGTCTTCGCGAAGCAGTTTTTCCCCAACCAGAATCCCATCGGGCGGCACTTCGGGCTTGGCAACTCGGAGGCTCGCGACCTCACGATCGTCGGCATGGCGAAGAACGCCCGCTATAGCTCGCTGAAGCAAGCGATCCCGCCCGTCGCGTACATCTCCTACCTTCAGACCATCGTCAAACGGCCGCCCCTTGCCATGTTCTTCGAACTGCGCACGGCGGGCAACCCGCTTGCGCTTGCCGAAACCGTTCGCAAGACCGTCCACGAAACCGCGCCGAGCGTCCCCGTCACAGCCATGATGACGCAATCGCAGCGCATCGATAGCACCATCACCCAGGAGCGCGCGTTCGCCGGCCTCTGTACGGCATTCGCAGTCCTCGCGCTGACGATCGCATGTGTCGGGATCTACGGCACCATGGCCTATGCGGTGTCGCGCCGCACGAACGAAATCGGCATCCGAATGGCGCTGGGCGCCGAACGGCGGCGCATCGTCTGGATGGTGCTGCGCGAAGTGCTCGCGCTCGCCGCTGCGGGGCTCGCCATTGGTCTCATCTGCGCCTGGAGCGCGATGTCCACCCTCAAATCCTTTGTGTTCGGAATGAAACCCGCCGACCCCCTCGCGATGTTGTTGGCTGCTGGAATCCTAATCACTGCGTTGGTTTTGGCCGGTTTTGCTCCCGCCACAAGAGCATCTCGAATCGACCCACTCACCGCGTTGCGGCATGAGTAGTGCACGCGCAGCTCCGAGTCGACACAGAATTACGTGCCCCTCGAGTTCAAACCTGTAAGACTGGCCGGCCTCAGCGCACCCACGCCGGCATTACGTACGCGTAAAACACCACCACCAGGCCAATCACCGTTGCCAGCAACATATTATGCCGCGGCGTGAACCGGAAAAGGTTCGCGGATGGTCCAACGGCGAGGATTTCGGACCGATCGCATCCTGCTCATCCTGAGGCAAAGCACGGGCTCGTTCCAACGCGTTTTTCTAACAAGCTCGTATCAGCGAACCTTCGCACATTGCGCGGGCGTTTACCGCCCCGGATCAGTTTCAGAAGTACGGGGCATCATGAGAATCACTTTGACGAGATGCGCGCGATAGGGATCCAGTGCCAGCCGACTCCGATTACACAAGGCGGATGTGTCATAGTCTTACCGGAGTCTTACCAATTGGTAACTACCCGTCTTTCGACTAAAGGCCAGATCGTCCTGCCCAAACACGTACGTACTTCCCGGGCCTGGGGACCGGGCATCGAATTCACTGTCGAAGAAACCGGCGACGGAATTCTGCTGCGCCCGGAGCGCGCATTGGCGGCCCGGGCGTTTTCTTATCCAGGTGGATGGTTTCCGGCTGCGGTGCGCCGTCAACGTCATTTCAAATAATGATTCACGGGAAGAAGTGGAGCTATTGATCCAGGAAGCTATTGAGTTTTATCTGGAAGGGCTGCGCGAGTGTATCCATGGCGGGCCGACTAGCTCTTTGGGGCGAGCAGCTTCCTCAGCAAGAACGAACAAAGACCGGCCGCGCATATCCGATCGTGGTTGGTTCCGGCGTGGTGGTTACCGAGAATTCATAAGCGAACGCATTGTTGAATGAAGCAAAGATGGGGGAACCCGGTGGGAACGGACCGGAACCTCCGGTCAACTCTGTGACGCCTGCATAGCCGGCTCCTGGTCCGGTGGTGAACGTAGCCGGGTTCGCCGCGGCCCAAAGCAGGTAGCTTGTAGGTGGATTCGGCGCTCCGAAGGTGATCCAATAGGTGGCCGCTGGAAGGCTAAGTCCATTAAACCTGAATTCCGAAGTTGGAGGGTAGGCGCGTAAACTGACAGCATGGAAGCTGAAGGGACGCGGATATTCGACGGGCGTAAGGTGGAGTTGAGGGAGACGGAGCAGGCCCTGACGCCGTTTGG